>JAISRS010000136.1 GCA_031273485.1 Prevotellaceae bacterium | reverse complement strand
TCGCCGTTGAAAAGATATTTATCCATGTTGGCGCTGCCTTTTGCGACGTAATCCGCACATTTGCGGGCAAAATCGGCGTCGCCCGCTTCTTCCGCCATGCGCTGTCCGGCTTTCACGGCAGCGATGCACAGTCCTACAATCCAGGCTATTTCGCCGTCCCACATTGCGTCCAGAGTGTTTTCCAGCGGGGTATCCTCCATGCCGTCGCCGTTTTTATCCTGACGGATGATGAACTGCACGGCTTGTTTTATCCTGTCCCAGTTCCGTTGCAGGAAAGCGTCGTCGGCGCTCATTTGATGCTCGCGGTAACAGCGCAGCACCGATCCCGCCTGCCCGTCGATGGCGGGACGGGTGTCCATTTCGGCGCGGTAGTCGATGCCTCCGTCTTCCCGAAACGCGATGCCCAGGTCGGTGCGTTCGCGACAGTCGCGCTCCAGAGCGGGGAAAATCCGACCCATCGCCTGCGCGTACTGCCAGACGTGCGTGCATGTTCCGTGACATGCGCCTACGCCTTCCCACGCCCAGAACCGTCCGCTACCGAAGCGGTGGCAGTTGGTGGTTGCCAGCGTGTCGATGGTTACAAATGTGCGTTCCAGAAACCAGTGGGGCATGGTGGAATCCTTCCATGTCGCCGCCCAGAGCAGGGTTTGGGACGACAGGCGGTCGAAGTTTTCCCCGACATATCGCGCCACCTCCAGCGCCGAGGCAAACCGGTTCCGATAATACCGCCCGGTGTCCCCGATGTTTTCGTGTATTGTCAGATTCGGGAAATACCAGCTGATGACGAAATTCGCGTCGGCGGAAGCTCCTCCCGGCAGGCTGATGTCAGTCTGCACCGCTCCGGTCAGTTTCTCCTGCACGGGCTTGTCCGCTTCGTCCGACGGTTCGCGGTCGAACAGTCCGGCGGGATTGTCCGGTTCCGCGGAGGCGTAAGCCCCGGCGCCGGCGGCGAGCGCGGTGATGCACATTGTGCCGAAATCGGGCTGTTTGCGTATGTCTTCCTCCTGTTCCAGAGCCGTAAGACTTTCATGCACGGCGACAAAACCGGCTTCGCGAATCACTTCGTTGCGGCGGCGGCAGACTGTTGTGCAGACATAGTCACCATAGATTCGTTCGCCGACGCGGATGCCCGTTTTGTTCTCCAGCCATCCCGCCAGGGAGATTTTCACGTCGGCTGTTCCCGTATTTTTGAACGAGAACGACAGGACGGTTGCCGGAAGTCCCGAATCGTCCTCATCCATCGGGATGAACGGCGAGAAGGCGCGGAGAGTGATTTCCACCGGCAGCGATTTGTCGATGTAACTGACTGTTCCGACGGGATAACCGGCTTCAAAGAGTATTTCGTCCCAATCGTGCGCCTTGAGGGATTTGAGTGTCGTTTGTCCGTTGTATTCAAAGCGGAGCGCGAATCCCTGATCCAGCGGACGGATGTCCTGCGCCGGTTCCACATAACATGCTCCGTCGCGCGAGCGGACGTGCCGGCTGTGGTTCGATTTCTGCCGCCAGTCGACAAGTTTGGGTTCGATGCCTTCCCGATTGTCGTTGAATATGTCCCAAAGCCACAGCCGACCGTCGCCGCCGAGATAGACGCCGCCGGCATTGATGCCGCCCGCAGGCATGCCGATGTATCGCAGCTCGTCGCGCGACTTGGCGTAAACGGTGGGAACGCCGCGCTCGTACAGGGATTTAATCCATGCGGGGTCTAACCCCTTATCGACGGGGATGTTGTGCGTCGCCGGCAAAGCGGGCGCAAAAGGAGCTTTTGCTGTTGCCGGAATACGGCTCAAAAGCAAGCCGGAAGCAAGGGTCATGCCGCTTGTCCGGATAAAATTTCTTCGTGAAATACGTTTCATATTCTTTTAAGGATGATGTATAAACTTTTAAAAAATTAATAATGGGAACTCCTAAAAACTGCTTTTTCGGCGTTCGACTTCAATTTTTAAATCCTCATTTACAATTAGTAAACTTCGGTTTAAAAATCTTGTCTGCCTTGAAAAATCGAGTTTTTAGAGGTTCCCTTTTACGGTTTTAACCATCACCTCATCCGATACTTCAATGCAGATAACATCGCCCGACTGAAGTTCTTAGCCTGACGGCTATGCCCTCAAGGGGGAGAACCGAACGGAGGAAGCGCAGTTGTCATCTCCTGCCATAGCCGCCTCAAAATAAGATTTAGCCGAATTATGAATTATTTTAATTATGATTTTCTTTCTGCAAAGACAAAAATCCTTTAATCCTTTAATCATGGTTCGGACATTTATCCACAAATTCATAATTCATAATTCATAATTCCTCTCAAGTGTGGTCTTTGAGGAATAAATCCAAGGCTTTTGACATTGATGGGATTCCGGGTTTAGGCGCCTCAATCGAGAGGCTGTATTTTGCTGCTTTAACCGCTTTAGCCGTAGCCTGACCCAAGGTTGCAAATATGGTATCGCCTTGTTCAAAATCGGGGAAATTACTCTGCAAAGATTTAATTTCGGTAGGACTGCAAAATGCAATTATATCGTAGTCTTTTATATTTAAACCTGATAAATCGCTTGATACTGTCCGGTATAATATTGCTCTTGTAATTTTCAGTTTGGCTCTTTCCAAAGTTTTGGGTATCTCCGGTTTGAATGAATCTGCCAGCACCAAAAAAAATTTTTCTCCTCTATGTTTAACTGTTCCTGTTACTTCTATGAGCGAAGACAAAGTGCCGTTGCCAAAAAATATTTTACGTTTCCTATACACAATATATTTTTGCAGATACACGGCGATTGTTTCCGACATACAAAAATATTTCATGGTTTCAGGTACAACTATTCTCGCGCCTTCGCAAATATGGAAAAAATGATCCACAGCGGTGCGGGCGGTAAATATGATTGCTGTATGGTTCAGAATTTCAATCTTTTGCTTGCGGAATTCTTTCAACGAAACACTTTCTACCTGTATAAACGGTCTAAAATCTATTTGTACATTGTATCTCTCAACCAATTCGTTATAGGGAGATTTTTCTTTTTCTATAGGCTCCGGTTGAGACAATAGAATTTTCTTTATTTTTTTCATACTTGCCTGTCTGTTTTTCTCGAAAAAACGAGAATTTTCCAAAATACTGTTTTAAATAACATTCTCAAAAACAACAAATAACGCCAAATAAGGGCTTATTTCCAAGGTGCAAAGATACAAAAAACGTGAAAAATACGAAAATCCGGCTTCCGAAAAAATTTTTAAGATTCTTATCACCATAAATAATAACAGCAATATGGTCAATATAGCTGAAATTATCAGAGCAATACGCTGTATTTTAGTATCATATAATAATATCAATACAGTTAGCGGGAAAATAATTATGCCTAAAATACTCATATAATATTTCCTGTTAAAAACGATTTCACCCATAACCTCCTCGTTTTTAGATACCCATCCGCTTAGTTTCAAAAGCGCCGACTGCAATATGATGATTCCTGCAAAAGCTAAAGCCGGAACTATTATGAGTTGATATTCTGTTACGTTATAAAACATAGAGAATGAAATAGCTACAACTAAAATTGTGAATAATATCAAAGAATTAGGGTTCATTAGATTTATACTTGTTGTCGATTCGTATTGTTTTTTTGCAAAACGATAATCCGTCAAAAGTTTATATGTGCTCAGCACGTATCTCTTTAACGAAAACAGTACGAATAACATATAAATAATCAAGCCTAAAGCTATACTGCTTTTAACGAACAGTTCCTGTCTGACGTCTTTAATCTCCGCATAAGATGTTACGGAATAAGATATTTCCGACACCGAATTATATGCAATAGACGCATTACCAAATATTTTTCCGGAATTTACGTAAATTTCTTCCGAAATATTATCGGATTCCGGGGTGTTTTCTTCCATATCTATCATTAAAAAATTGTTTCAACATTCCGTCTTTGTGAATTTATTTGCTGTGCATCCGTTTTTATTTGCATGTCACCGGGAAATTTATCGCTGTTAATTTAATTGCCTCTTTTAGCCTTATAACCTTTTTGATTCAGATATTCAACCACTTTATCCCTAAAATCCCCCTGAACCAATATTTCCCCGTCTTTGACGCTTCCGCCCACTCCGCACTTTGTTTTTATTTCTTTTCCAAGCTCTTTTAAATCTTCAACAGAGCCTGTGAAACCTTTTATTAAGGTAACTTTTTTTCCGGCTCTTTGTTTTTTGTCCAAACATACTATAAGTTTCTGTTTTTCGGGAGCAAGCGTTTCCAGCTCCTCTTTATCCTCATATTCGTAACTATAGTTGGGGTTGGTGGAATATACTACGTTCAGGCGTTCTTTCCAATCGTTCTGTAACATGGCTATTCTGTTAATTTTTTGTATTTTATGCGATGCGGAGAATTATCTCCCACCCGTTTTTTCTTATTTTCCTCATATTCACTGTATCCGCCTTCAAAGAAATGAACATACGAATCTCCTTCAAAAGCCAATATATGAGTTGCGATGCGGTCGAGAAACCAGCGGTCGTGAGAAATAACAACAGCGCAGCCCGCAAAATTTTCCAGTCCTTCTTCCAGCGCTCTCAATGTGTTTACATCAATATCATTAGTGGGTTCGTCCAATAACAATACATTTCCCTCATCTTTAAGAGTTAATGCCAAATGTAATCTGTTTCTCTCGCCTCCCGACAGCGTTCCTGCTTTCTTTTCCTGATCTGTGCCGCTGAAATTAAAGCGCGACACGTATGCCCGTGCGTTCATTTCTTTGTTTCCCAAACGTATAAACTCGCTTTCGCCGGATATGATTTCAAAAACCGTTTTATCGGCTTCGATGGATTTATGTTGCTGGTCGATATAAGCGATTTTTACTGTTTCGCCAACTGTAAAAGTTCCTTTATCAGGAGTTTCCATTCCCATAATCAGACGAAACAAGGTTGTTTTACCGGCTCCGTTAGGTCCAATCACTCCAACTATTCCGGCAGGCGGAAGTTTAAAGTTGAGATTTTCGAAAAGAATCCTGTCTCCATACGATTTTTTTACATTAACCGCCTCTATAACCGAATTTCCCAGACGGGGACCATTAGGAATAAAGATTTCGAGTTTTTCTTCTTTTTGACGGGAATCTTCGTTAGCCATTCTTTCGTATGCCGACAGACGGGCTTTTGATTTTGCCTGTCGAGCTTTCGGCGCCATGCGCACCCATTCCAACTCCCGTTCCAATGTTTTACGGCGTTTACTTTCCTGTTTTTCTTCCATTTCCAGGCGTTTGGTTTTCTGTTCCAACCATGAGGAATAGTTTCCCTTCCACGGGATGCCTTCGCCTCTGTCTAATTCCAGAATCCAACCGGCAACATTATCAAGGAAATAACGGTCGTGAGTTACGGCAATCACCGTGCCTTTATATTGCTGCAAATACATTTCGAGCCATTGAATTGATTCGGCATCAAGGTGATTGGTCGGTTCATCCAGTAAAAGTACATCGGGTTCTTTCAATAATAAACGACAAAGTGCAATACGTCGGCGTTCGCCTCCGGAAAGATGCTTAACAAGCTGATTTTCTTCCGGACAGCGAAGAGCATCCATTGCTCTCTCAAGTTTACTGTCGATTTCCCATCCTCCGCATATTTCGATTTTTTCGGTCAATTCGCCCTGACGTTCTATTAATCTGTTCATTTCGTCGTCGGAGAGTTCTTCCGTAAAACGGGCGTTCACAGCCTCGTATTCGGCAAGCAGGTCTATTGTTTCCTGAACTCCTTCCTGCACAATTTCCCTCACTGTTTTAGCATTGTCAAGTTGAGGCTCCTGTTCCAGATAACCAACTGTGTATCCGGGTGAAAATACTACTTCGCCCTGTATGTTTTTATCAATTCCCGCAATGATTTTCAGTAAACTCGATTTCCCCGAACCGTTCAATCCTATGATGCCAATCTTTGCGCCATAGAAAAACGACAGATAAACATCCTTTAATACTTGTTTTTGAGGGGGATATATCTTATTTACCCCTACCATTGAAAAAATAATCTTTTCGTCAGCCATATAAATATTTATTCTAATTTTTAATTTAAAATTGCCCGCAAAGATAGTCATTACCTGCGAAATTTTGTATAAACAATCTCCGTTTTTTCTATATTATGTCTGTTATTGGTTAGATGTAAACATATTAATAGTGACAGAATAATACTTGATAACAGGATGTTTATTTATGTAATAACAGAAAATTTTGCCGAAAGTTATTGGATTTTCAAAATTACTTTATAATTTTACACGCTGATTTTGGATTTATAAATTTTATAGAATTATGGGAATAATTGAAATTGAAAATATGGAATTTTTTGCTCATCACGGTTGTTATGAGGAAGAACGGCTTCGGGGAAACATGTTTCTTGTGACGGTGAAAATAGAAACGGATATGGAAATTGTGTCGAAGTCGGATAATATCGCAGACGCGCTTAATTATCAGACGGCTTACAATGTCGTGAAACAGGAAATGATGATACCGTCAAGTTTGCTGGAACATGTTTGTTCGCGGATATTAACGGCTCTTTACAACGAATTTAACGGAATTGAAAAAGCTACCGTAAAAGTCAGCAAACTTAGTCCCGGTATTGGAGGAAAAGTCGAAAAAACTTCCGTAACACAATCAAGATGAGTAAAAATCATATTATTCTTTTAGGAATGCCGGGTAGCGGAAAAAGTACCATAGGTTTCCATTTGGCTAAATTGATGAAAATCCCTTTTATTGATACCGACAGGTATATAGTCAATAAAATGCAAAAGCCAATAAATGACATTTTTAACGAGGCAGGCGAAGAGGCTTTCCGTGAAATGGAAAACAGGACTTTAACGGAAATTCTGAAAAAACGAGGACATTTCGTTATTTCCGTTGGAGGCGGAATGCCTTGTTTTCACAATAATATGAAGATTATGAACGAAAACGCAATAACGGTTTATCTCGAATTAAGCGCAGAGGATTTGTTTCAATATCTCAAAAATGATAAAAAACGACCGCTATTAAGCGGTAAATCAGGCGAAGAACTTATGCAATATATCCGCGCTACATTGGACGTTCGACAAACTTATTACGAAAAAGCCGACATAAAAATTCATGCCCACGACGGAACTCCTGCAGAATTTGCCGCAAAATTACTCAACGTAATCCTGCGTTTCCGTACACCGTAACATCACCGGATTTCTTTTTTGTCACCGAATTAAACGGATTGAAGGAATTTAAAATCCTGCGGATTTTTACGAATTTTTTATCCACGAATTACACGAATCACACGAATTTTTTCTACGACTTTTATCGAATTATCACGAATTTCATCGAATTACACGAATTTTTATTTAGCCATAAAATCAAACTTCATAATTCAAAAAGTTTCTGCCAATTTGTCAGTCCGAATATGAGTGGCAATTTTTTTGTACTATCGGGCAAAGGTATATTATATTAAGATTAACAAAAAATATTATGAATATGGAAGAAAATAAATATGTAGATACTAAAAAAGAGGAAATTAACGGCGATATTAATAATGTGGATACGGAACAAAATATCGAAGAACCGGTAGATAAATCGCCGTCGGAAGAGGAACAGTTGAATGAAATTACTGCAAAATTGGCAGAATCACAGGACAGATATTTAAGACTCGCGGCAGAGTTTGACAATTATCGAAAACGTACATTAAAGGAAAGAATGGAACTCGTGAAAACCGCCGGCGAAGATATTCTTAAAGATTTACTGCCTGTTATTGATGATTTCGACCGTGCAATTGAAATGATAAGTTCCTCCGATTCCATTGAAGCAATATTGGAGGGCGTAAAGTTAATTTACAATAAATTCAATTCCACACTGGAACAGAAAGGACTCGTTGCAATCGCTCCCGCAGGCGAGGACTTCAATGCCGACGTGCATGAAGCAATCGCCAAAATCCCCGCAGGAGATGCGGAAAAAGCAGGGAAAATTATTGATGTAGTTCAAAAAGGATATTCGTTAAATGATAAAATAATTCGTCACCCTAAAGTGGTTATAGGCGAATAAAAACAAACAAATGGCAAAAAGAGATTACTATGAAGTGCTGGGAGTATCGAAAAATTCTACTCCCGACGAAATAAAAAAAGCTTACAGGCAGATGGCTATCAAGTATCATCCCGATAAAAATCCGGGTGATAAGGAAGCCGAAGAAAAATTTAAAGAAGCAGCCGAGGCATACGATGTTTTGAGTAATGCCGATAAAAAAGCTAGATACGACCAGTTCGGACATAATGCTCCGGGCGGATTTAGCGGTAACGGCGGCGGATTTAATATGGAAGACATATTCTCACAGTTCGGCGATATATTCGGAGGGCATTTCGGGTTTGGAGGCTTCGGAAATTTCAGCAACTTTGGCGGCGGACGTTCCGAACGTCCGGTGAGGCGCGGCTCCGATGTCCGTATCAGAGTAAAAGTCGAGCTTAAAGATATTGTCAACGGAATTGAAAAGAGATTGAAAATTCCGCTTCTCACTGCTTGTGAAGCCTGTAACGGCACAGGCGCAAAAAATCCCTCAAATATCCCGACCTGCTCCACATGTCATGGCAGCGGGTACGTTACCAGAGTAACAAACACAATGTTCGGAGCAATGCAAAGCACCTCGGTATGTCCGGACTGTCAGGGCGACGGCAAAAAAATCACCGAACGGTGTCCGGTCTGTCATGGCGAAGGAACTGTGAAAAAGGAAGAAAATGTGGCGTTTAAAATTCCGCCCGGCGTTAGCGAAGGCATGCAGCTGACTGTACCCGGAAAAGGTAACGCTGCACGCAGAGGCGGAATGAACGGCGACTTACTGGTATTAATCAATGAAGAAAAAAGCGAGGAATTGATAAGAGAAGAAAACGATCTAATCTATTCGTTGTATATCAGCGTTCCGCAAGCCGCTCTGGGTACTTCCGTAGAAATACCTACGGTTGACGGAAAAGCTAAAATCAAGATAGAACCGGGAACTCAATCGGGAAAAGTCCTGCGTCTGAAAGGTAAGGGTCTTCCCGATATTAACGGCTACGGAGTAGGCGACATTCTGGTTTATATCACTATATGGACGCCTCAAAATCTCACAAAAGAAGAACGCAAAATGATGGAAACTCTGGCTAAATCGGATAACTTTAACCCCAATCCATCAAAACAGGATAAAAATTTCTTCGAGAAATTGAAGAATATGTTTCAATAACGATGAAGCCCCCCATACCCCCTCAAGGCATAACCGTCAGGCTAAGGTCGAAGGGGGGCTGTTGTCGGTATGTTAAATTACCTTAAAAAAATCCGGTATTTTCGAGTGGCGAAAGGGGGTTTTTTTACCTGTAGATATCCTCCATTGATCCTCCATTGATTCTCCATTGGTCTCCATTGAAAATTTCTCTTATACTCACAGCTGATTCTTGCCGGATTTTAGATTTAATTATCTCACTCGATTATTCCAAAATTTGTTCTTTACGAGTGACATTTTCCGGCTCTATAACGAATCGTGTGGGTATAGGAAGTCTCGGCAGGACAGCATATGGTTCGCTTTGCTTCATTTATGAAGCGTAGTTTAGGAGTACAAAAACCTCATTTCCACCTAATTTTTC
>JAISRS010000090.1 GCA_031273485.1 Prevotellaceae bacterium | reverse complement strand
TGCTGCAGAATCACTGAATTCGAAAATGAAAGGATTCAGGGCTGAACTCAGAGGCGTACGCGATTTGCCATTCTACCTATACCGTTGCAGTTTGATATTTAGTTAGCCATGGGCTGATTTCATCCACGGACTATTGCGCATGAGCCGTTATTCCGGCAGTTTGAAAGGTTCCGTTTTAACAGCGTTTTACATGCAGTATCGCCGGTAGCGATGTTGGATAGATGGGAGACACTCTGCAACAAGCTATAACATAGCGAAAATCAAAAGGGATTTTGATTTTCACTATTCATGTTTCGGTATTTAAATGGCGATAATCCTGTCTGCTTCTTAAAGAATTTGCCGAATGACGAGGGGTCGGGAAAATATAACGCTTCCGCAATTTGTTGGACATTCAAACCGACGTCTTTCAGCAGGATTTTTGCTTCGGTGGTAATGCCGTAGGCTATCCACCGATAGGCAGTAATGCCACTTACCGCTTTGAGGGTTAAGGATAAATACTGTGGGGTGATGCAAAGTTTGCCTGCATAAAATTCAACCTTGTGTTCCCGTTTACAATTATCCTTCAGTAATTCCAAAAAATGATGCATGGTTTGTTCCTGCCGGCTTAATTTAGTCGGTAGATATTGGTTCATCAGCATCATGCTTTCGCACTCCAGCAACATCATCAGGATGGCGCATTGTACGATTTCTCTCTGAAAGGAATTGCAGGTACAAAGGATTTTTTCTTTCACCAGTAGAACCGCATCCGTCAGGCGTTTTGCATCGTTGTTGCTCAGTCTGCAACAGGGGTGCAAACGAATCTGCATGTAGTTGGAACCGTACAGCGCCCGGTTGATAAGCGCTACGGTTCCTTCCAGAAATTCCCGTTTGACCATAACGGCAATGCCTTCAAAATAGTCCTGCGCTTCGATTTTCATAACGGCATGTTCCGGCATTTTAATGAGCAAATCATTCGCTTCCAACAGGTAACAGCTATAGTCAATCTCAATGAGCAGACGCCCTCTCCTGACAATGAAAATGGTAATACCGTCGGAACGGAAGGGAATGGTTGCTCCTGTCAGCCGGTTGATTAACCCGATGTTCAGCGATTCTATCAATTTGATGCTGCCTGCATATTGCAGAATGTCGTGTGGGAAGTCATCTAATGTCGTATTCATGCGCAAATATATGGATTAAAAACATGTAAATATGCGAATTTTCCCATTTATCAGTCCGTGTTACTCGAATACACGGGAAAATATTCGGAATATACCATTTATTTACAGGATTGTCCCTTTTGGGAGTACGGACAAATACAGACCTTTGCACCATAAAATATGAATGATTTTGATATGAATGATTTTGATATGAAGAGATATGTTCAACTGGATACGGGCAAATGCAAAGCCTGCTGGAAATGTCAGGAGGTTTGCCCACGGCAGGTCATCGGGAAAATAAACATCATCATCCACAAACATGCGCTTATGAAAAGAAAAGCTGATTGTATCGGATGTTTGAAATGTGTTGAAATCTGTCCATACGGTGCGTTTAATGTAATGACAATAGAAAAATGAAACCAGCAAAAACATCATTCAACCGACGTAAATTTGTTTCTGTCGGCTTGTTGTTCACCGCGTCGTCTTTGGTTGCGACGGGAATTTTGATTGAGATTCTGGAAGCCTTAGAGTATGCGTTCCCGATGCACTTCTGCACCGCCGTTCATGCTTTGACGGGACTGGCCTTTGCCGTTTTTGCCGTATTCCACACGACAGGCAACTGGCGGTCGTTGAAAGCGCATCTCAAAAACGCCAAAGCGACTGCCGTAAGTAAAGAGGTAATCGTTGCCTTATCCATGGGGATTATGGTTGTCTTTATCGGATTTCTTCTGGCACACAGCGTTTTTTAATCGGTATAATCGTGAGAAAGAAGTTACTGTTTATGTCAACAATTATTTCTATTCTTTGTACGGCTTGTTCCAACTGCCAACCGGCAGAATATAAAAGCAATCCCGAATTGAATTTTGTAAAACCGGATTGGAAGGGTAATATCGTGATAAACGGAAGATTTCAAAATGGCACTATTGCAGAAAAAGCGCCATTTTGGGAGCCTTTGAAATGGAAATTAAGCGCTAATCCGCAACGCAGGGAAAAGAGCAACGAGGTCTACCGCTTGCCTGTCTGTTATTTCGATAATCTTTCCGATGGCGATGGCATTATTTGGCTGGGACATTCTACATTCATCATCCAAATAAACGGGGTGAGAATAATTACCGACCCTGTTTTTGGAAATATTCCGGCAACCAAAAGAAAGGTTGACTTCCCGTGCAACCCCGATTCGCTCGTGAATATTGATTACATGCTTGTTTCACACGACCACCGCGACCATTTCGATAAGAAATCAATCAACCGTTTAATGGCAAATAATCCCGACATTCGAATAATGGCGCCGCTCAATGCCAAAAGATTGTTCGACGGGAAAATTCCGGAGAAAATTCAATTGCAGGAGGCAGGATGGTATCAGGAGTACAAGTCGGAGGAAAACATCCGCATCATTTTTCTTCCTGCAAGGCATTGGGGAAGAAGAGGTTTGAATGATTTCAATAAAACACTGTGGGGGAGTTTCCTTATCATATCCGGCAATACAAAAATCTTCTTTGCCGGAGATTCGGCTTACGATGATGAGTTATACAAAGACATTCACCGGATATTTGGCGACATCGACATCTGCCTGTTGCCCATCGGTTCTTATGCGCCTCAATGGTTTATGTCGAAAACGCACATGAATCCCGAAGAAGCGATGATGGCATTTACGGATTTGGGCGGACAACTGTTTATTCCCATGCACTATGGCGCTTTCGACATGTCTGACGAGCCGTTAGGCGAGCCGATAAAAAGGCTGCGCAAATGTTCTTCAAATAGTCGTAATATGGCACAGATTAAAGAATTAACCATAGGAGAAAAACTGTTGATATCAGAGCCACACCAACAGGAAGCGGTAAGTATTCCTGCCGGGTCCCTGTCGTTCCAAATTTATATGAGTTTTACAAAGAAATTCCATGATTTCCATAATTTTTCCTCCTGTTTTATTTTATACATTATTTTAATATTTTTTGTCAATATATTTTACAAACAATTTAGCCGCCATTTCGTATAACGTTCCGTAGCCCGAGCCGCCCGACGGCAGCGAAGCGTAAACAGACCTGTTATGTGCAGTACGCCCGTACTCCATTATTTTATTATTATTATCCATTGAGTTTTTTCAATCTGTTTAATTCATCAAAAGTTGCCATTGCTTTATTTCCATTTCTTATTCCTATAATTTCTTTTTCCTTTATTTCAATTTTATAATCCTTCTCTTTTAAATAATTTATAAAACTGTTTCTGTGATTCATTTCAAACAATGAAATCAATTGGGGAAATACAGTAAATATTTTTAGATGATTATTTTCAAAAGATTTATCAATTTCTTTTGATTTTATTGTTACACACATAGTCCCTGCCCCATAGTTCCCCAAATAATAACAACTTGAATTAAACATCCCAGATGCTATTATTCCAATTAAGTGCAAATCATTTTTATTTGCCTCAAATTCGCTGTTTTTTAACAGATCAATCCCATCGTCTTCGCCATATTTTTTTAAAATTAATGCCTGTTCCATTAATTTTTCAGGTATCCCTGATTTTACATTTGCCCATACCCATAACCAACTTTCAGAAGAATATGAAAATGTTCCAAGAATTTGGAATGGAAAAACTAAATTATCCCCAAAACTAATCATTCCTGTTTCCATATCTATATTCCAATTATTTTCAGCTATAATTTCTCCAAAAGTATGTTGCTTTTCTAATGCAATACCACCAAACTTTTCCAACAATTTCTGAGCGGTTTTATAAACATCCATGATAATCCCCCTATAATTCCAGTGTTTAAAGTTTATAGCATTTTTTAATTCCTGTCGATAGGTTTTTATACAATATTTATAAAAATTTTAGGGCGTATTGCACATAACGTTCCGGCTGTTGACGACGTTTTGCCAGCCCGAATAAGGGCTTGCGTAGCAAGACCAGGGCTGGCAAAATGTGGGTGGAGTGTGGCGTGGGAATGGAGCGAAGCGGA
>JAISRS010000022.1 GCA_031273485.1 Prevotellaceae bacterium | reverse complement strand
CGTTTTTGCTTTCCAATCCGTTGTTTGCATATTTCAAAATTTTTCTGCAAAGGTACAAAAAAAGAACGAATATAAAAAAATATTTTTATATCTTTTTTACACCCCACCCGAAGGGGTCGCACAACAGAGATGTACATTTCTTCTATAAACATTTGACCTCTTCGAGGTCTCGAACTTTCATATCTGTTATAAATTTTTTATTTCTCATGCCATAATAACTTATGTTACGCAGTTTCCTATTTTCAGTTGGCGACATTGAACTCCTGCGGAGTTCCGCTGTCGTATGACAATAATGTATTACAACTTATTTCTTTCGCTTCCCTAAATCCCTTCGGGATTCTCAATCGACTATTCATATCCCGAAGGGATGGAATATCTTAGGATAGCACTATCCATCTATTTCGGGATTCTCTCGATCGACGCCAAAAGTCCCGCAGGGACAACACTTTATTAACCGCAGGCTTTAGCCTGCGGACAGAATATCCACTCACTCTCCCAAGTGCAGGGACGGCACTTAAATACACCGCAATAAAAAGTGCCGTCCCTGCGGGACTTGAGAGAGTGGAGTTATTGTTTCCGTAGATTCCGCTTCGCTTCATCTACGGTTAATAAAGTGTTGTCCCTGCGGGACTTTTGTACATCATCCATACATGCGACAATTTGAAACGAAAATTGACGCAGTCGAATACATCCGGTTGATTTTCGTATGAAATAAGGGAACTCCTAAAAACTGCTTTTTCGGCGTTCGACTTCAATTTTTAAATCCTCATTTACAATTGGTAAACTCCGGTTTAAAAATCATGTCTGCCTTGAAAAATCGAGTTTTTAGGAGTTCCCATAATTATAAAAGCTATTAGTGTTTTTAGTTTTTATAATTATTTTTAATAAAACGATGAACGAAGCGCTGACGTCGGCAGGCAGATGAGGCGGATCGGATGGATTTGCGCAGATGTCGGAACCGTGATTTACAGGATTACAGGATTTACTCGATTTAAAATAATGGAGAATTAAGAATTTGGATGTGAATCATGAAAATCATGATTCGGACAATTAAAAATTCGTGTTAATTGACTGCATCGAACTTTTGTTTCGTGAAATAAAAAATTTGTGCAATTCGATAACAAAAGAAAAATCATGTATATTTGCACGAAATTAAATTAAATACGTAATGGCAAAAAGTAGAAAGAAAAACAACTCTGTTGCGGTAAAGCAAAAACTGAATACTGCTCAATACAAGGTCGAGGTGATGAGCAAACTTCGTGATTTATGTGTATTGATAGACGAGGGAGGAAGCGCGTCGCTGTTTAACGTTCTGCCTCAGACCTACAAGGATGAGGTTTTTAATATACGGGGAACCTTTCGCGTCACCAGCAGCGAAGGGAAAAAGATACAGCGACGTCTGGCGGAAGTATTGGAAAAAGGATTAAGAGAACAAATGAAACGGGAAACTATCGAGGTTATCAAAGGTTCGGGACGGTATGTCTCCCTTTACAACTTTATGCTCGTGGGAGTGCCGCTGGCAATGCTGCTTCAGGAGGATCACTATTTCAAGCATAAGACGCTGTTAGAACCTTTTTATAATGACGATGTGTTTGAGCGATTTTCCTTGGAAATGGAAAAACATATATCGCTCTATTGCCTGTTCTATAGCGACCTTAGACGCAATATCCTGTACGACTTCTGGACAGAAGTCAGGCAGTACCGCTCCGGCTACTGCTCCGCAGATGCGATTAACAACTGCCGCTTCGGTCTGCACATTGTTATTGAACCGGTAGAGGTCGATGTGAAATCTTTCAAAATACAAAACGAAACGCATCTCGGAACGGCGCTCTGCTGCTTCTATTATCATATCAGACAGGATAACGTTTCGGGAATGGTTCATGCCTCCGTTGCGTCGAAAGATCTCGAACCGAACAGTATTGCCGGCGACTCGCGAATACCCGTCTATATTCAGCAACATGTCATAGATTCTATTATGGAACATGCATCCTGCCCCTTCCCGCTGTGGACTTTCCCTAATCTGGTGAAAGCCATGCTTACTCCCAAAATAATACGCCTCACAACAAACAAATTCCTGTTTGAATACTGCCTCGAGAATGTCAAAATAGGATATCTGGCAGTGCATAAGATCGCGGGAGCCTTGCTGATTCGCTCTTTCCTTTTCATAACAAACAACGGAACCCCCGAAGGACGCAAACTCGAAGAACTCATAGTACAACACAAAGAAGATAAAAAATACCTCGCTATCGACAACCTGCAAGATTTAGCCAATGCAGGAGTGGAACAAAACAAAACCGTCAATAACATCTTTATCAAAGCCGGTTTGACGCCCGTACTGAAATTCTGTAAACGGATAAGGGATTTTAACATAAATTTCCTGTGGCTGATTGACTACAGATCCAGACAGGCGGGTGCAATAAACAGACTCACCACAGAATACCTGAAACCGGGTGCAGATAATGACGAATTGGTGGAAATAGTCGATACGGACGAGTGAAAAAATTATGAACGCCTTTATAATTATGAATTATGAATGAATTTATTCACAGTTCATAATTATAAAGACATTCATAATTCATAATTAAGAAAATGATTGATACAATAATTGATAACGCGGGTGAGTTGAAAGGGATTGCAACTAAAATCCGTAACGGAGAACGATTAAGTTTCGACGATGGTGTTTCATTATTCCGTTCCAATAATTTGGGATTGTTGGCATCCCTATCGCTGCTGCGCAAAAAACAGGCGTCGGGCGATAAGGTGTTTTTTAATAAGAATTTCCATATCGAACCTACAAATATTTGCGTATTTGCGTGTAAATTCTGTTCCTATCGTCGCAG
>JAISRS010000505.1 GCA_031273485.1 Prevotellaceae bacterium | reverse complement strand
TACCATCACAAATATTTTTTCAATATCTGAGCTTTCCGAGTCTTCATTTCTTCCTGCTGCTTTTGTAAATTCTGTATTTCGGCTTCAAGATTTTCTATTTTGACAACTATTTTTTGCTGCTCGGAAAATACCGGAATAGGAATTTTTTGATTTAAAAAATCCTGTATGCTTATTCTGGGTAAACTGATCCCACTCATCAATTCAGATGTATGTTCAACAAATTCTTTTGAGAGCAAAATATATTTTAATAGTTTAGGAACACTAGTTTTTAATACTAATATATCGGTTGAACAAACTCCGTCAAATTCCGCTATTGCCACTTTGTTTAAGTATGGACGTAATTTTCCGTATAGGACATCACCAGCATGAAAAATATTTTTTGCTGATAAAATATTTCTACCAAAATCCGTGTTCTTTATAATGCGACCTGTATTGCTCTCTATATGTTCTAATCCTAAATATATGTATTCAATATCAGGATTGTCTCCCGGGTTTATTTTTTCGTTAGAAATGGTGCATAAATCTGAAACAATTCCTATCTGGTCATATTTTAGTAAAAAATAAATTTTTTCTCTATCTTGTGCTATTTCAATAAGCAGTCTTTCTTCTTGTTTCTCCACAGCCTCAATTTCCGAGACAATTTTTTTTTGTACAGCCATAGGAGGCAGAGGAATTTTGATTTCATTTATTAAATTTGATAAATTATTGATATTTGCACCACTTGAACTATCTCTAACAGTTTGTCTTAGTGTTGAATTCAACAACTGATAGATATACTTAGGCTCTACTCCGGTTTTTACGCGGATAATCCCCATAAATCCGCCGGCATAGTATTTTGTATCTTTGTCGATAAATGCAACTTTACCCAAATGCTCTTTGCTTCCACTTGAGAAACATATAAAAATATCATTTCTTACCAAACGTTTTTCTGCGGAAATATTGACATTATCCCGTAAATAAATTTCTTTTTTTATTTCTAATTTGCCATTTAGAGTAATATTATCTGCCGTTAAAATAATAGTATTTGTTTTTTCGCTTGCCTGATCTTGTTTAGAATACGTTACTCCTTTTATTACCTGAACTATTTCACTAAACTGCATCTCTTGCCATTGTGTGGATATTTTGATAGTTTTCACCGCTGTAGATATAGTCTTCTCAAATTTATCACGGTCAAACACGAGCATATCAACAAGACGGACTCGCCTTATATTATCCTGCAAACTTACGTCTATTTCTGATGTAACATCGCCATTAAACGCACGGTGAATATATGTGCTTGCTTTTTGTGGATTGTCAAGATTTTTTTCATCGAATAAGCGCGTACAGTCTTCTATACGATTACTACGCTCAATGGGATGAATGCCTTCATATCCACGGCGGTTAGAAAATTCGTAACCCAAAAACCGTTTTTCCGCATCTTTTTCGCCGGTTTTAACTAGGACAACTATCTGATTGTAAGCAAGAATAAAGTAAAACAATTTTTCAGCATTAATTTCCGTTTCACCTGTATGAGCAAAATATTTTTCCACTGGTTTTTCAATACCATTTATTGTTAAATCTTTTTTAGTTTTAGGGTATATTTCCGCAAGACTATAAGCGGCTTCTTTTATTTCCCGAACCTTGTTATCGTTTCTACGCCGCAAAAATAATACAACGGTACTGGTATTTGTTGCCATAAATGTATTTTGACCAAGTTCGGTCATTGCGATGATTTCAAATTTTTGCAGGAGTATTTCACGGGTTTTTGTATAAATTCCTGTATTGCTTAAAATGGAACTGGGCAAAATAATACCGGCAATACCGTCTTCTTTAAGTAATTGTGCGGTACGTTCCACAAACAGGCATTCTATTTCAGAGCTTTTATCCGTTAAATAAGGATAAAGCATAAAGTCATCTTTTGCGTCTTTGTTTCGCAAATCGCTCTTGAAACCATCAACAGAATACGGAGGGTTAGAAACAACAACATCAAATTGTTCGCGTCTTGTAAGAAGTCCATCGTAGGTTTTTGAGTTAGAAAAACTATCCAGACCATCGGCATGAAACACCTGTGCCAAACCGTCGCCATAAAAATAACAACCTACCTTGGCGACTTTTACAAGCCGATAATCTTTTTCAATTCCGTAAATATATTGAGCCGCCCAAAGATACGGATCGCCGTTTTTTGACCATATTTTTGCTTTTTGTTTTGCCTTTGGAAAAAAATCTGATGTATCTAAACCGTCAATAATATCTTGATAGGTTTCAAGAATTTCGGTCAAGAAATGCCCGCTCCCCGCAGCATAGTCAATGACAGCGGGTAATTTTGGTTCTGGTTGATTTATAAACTCTATAACTTTTTGCCGTATCGGTAATGAACGCACAATAAAGCGGGTAATTGGCGGAGGAGTAAAATACTGCCCCGCTTCCTGCTTTAAGCCTGTTGTTAAAAGACGTTCAAAGAAATCACTTAGATGCCGTTGGCGCCGTGGATAGCGAATTTGGTATTTCTCAAGCAGTTGGACAACTTCTTTGAGTACCCTAAAATTGTCATCAAACGATTCATCATCAATTACATCTTTGATGTCAAATATTTTATTAAATTTTAATTTTTCTTTTTTCTTTTCGTATAGGTCTTTAGGCGCACAGTTAAAATCATCATCAGAAATACCCGCAATTTCTTTACGTAAAAATTCAAGCAGCCCGGCCTTATGTAAATTAATTAACCGAATTTGAAATTCAACAGGGTCGTCAATTTTTTCCTTCCATTGAAAATCAAGTTCATCCGTGTCGCGTTTTTGTTCATCCCATATTTTTGCGAGAAATAGATTAAATATTTTATTAAACGCATTCGGCTTGTCCGAAACGGAGTGTTTACGCAAAACCGAGGCAAAACTATTGAATATAAGGCCGGAGTCTTCTTCCTCTAAAGGCTGCAATTCTTTTTTTGTGAGCAGTTTATTTTGGAATTCATAAGGTTCAATCCACGATTCAAAAATACCATTTCTATTAGTAATTTTATTCCAGCGGTTATATACATCTTCCACATTTCCGGCATTTCTGTAGTTGTCTTCAATTTTTATAATTTCAGATTTATATTCAATTTTTCCATCGAAAAGGCGTGAAGTATAGAGCATTAAACAATCAGTGTTTGTGTCATTCTGAAAATAGGTAAACAACTGTCCGCCATCTTTCTGAATGGCGGCAAATTCTTTGTCAAATTCTTTGCCGAAGGTTTTACATTCAATCATTAAAAAGGGTTTTTTGCCGTTTTTAACGAAAATATCCAGTCTGCCTGAATGTCCATGACCGGCAGGAAATACCTTTTCTAAGGTAATGTCTGTTGGTTTGTAACCCTTTGTTAATAATCTATCAACACATTCCAAAACAACAAAATTTTCAGGCTGTGAAAAATTCTGTGTCGTTCTGCTGTCACTTTTTATTTCTTTGCCATAATTGATGATACCGTTTTCAAAATCAATTTCAATCGCGTAACCGTTTGTATATGTCTTATAATAGACATCTATCGCCTGTTCTTTTGGTAAAAATTGCAGCTTTTTTATCAGGTTTTTTTCATGCATTGCCTGCATCCTGTATTTTGCCGGAGGCGCTGTCTAAAGATGAAAAATTGACATCTTGCATCGGCAAACTAAGATAAAATTCTACCGCATCTCTTACAATCCATGCAATTGA
>JAISRS010000486.1 GCA_031273485.1 Prevotellaceae bacterium | reverse complement strand
AGGACAAGCGAAATGATAATGCGTACCTCGGCGGCGCCGGGCAGTCCCCGAATCAATTATATATGTATCGACAATTTTATATCATAACAGAGCAATACAGGCGCTGCAATATGCAAATTGAACGGGTGTTTATTGTTGATTTAAACGCTTTTCAAATTCGGCAACGAGGTTTTCGAGAGCGATTTTTTCGGCACGCTCACGAGCAAGAGCAGCATCCTTTTCGGAAATGACCGCATCCTTTTCGGAAAGAGCAGCATCCTTTTCGGAAATGACCGCATCCTTTTCGGAAATGACGGCATCCTTTTCGGAAATAACCGCATCCTTTTCGGAAAGAGCAGCATCCTTTTCGGAAATAATTTTTTCAAATTTAATCTGCGCCATTCTTTCTTCTATGCGAAGATGTTCCAGGATGTCATCTTCTAACTGCATGGCTTCGCGAACTTCCTGGTTGACGGCGGCGGCTTGCAACCGGCGGATGATTGGACGACAATCTGTGGGAAAATTCTTTTCATTGATGTTCAGAATATGGGGATTGTTCATTTTATTGGTCTGGTCGAAAATGCTTAACAGTATCTCCAACTCGTTGCGCCGATGACCTGTCAATGCGGGAACCTGAACTATCCACGAATGATGATGAAGTGATTTGATAAATTCGTTGTTAACTCTTGTCAATAACCGTCCGGTTGTCACATCTGAAATAGCGGGAGTTACCTTCACCACCGGAATGTTTTCTACGCCTTCGCCTGCGCCCTCGCCAAGGAAAAATATGCAATATATAGGCATGGCATGTATTACACCGCGCGAATCCTTATAACTGTTTTTTTGATTCTGATACTGACCGCCCAAATATCGCCGGAATCTCATAATATCGGTATGGAGAGATACTTTTTGAACTTCTATCATCACCACTTTTGAGTTCTCGCCGCTGCCTATGCGTGCAATAAAATCAAGCCGATAGACGCTGTGACTTTTTTCTGTAGCATCTATCTCTTTCACATATTCCTGCGGAGCAAAAGACAATTCGGTTATTTCCTCGTTTATGATGGCGGAAATCAACTTGATTGCCGACGGACTGTCCTCCATGAGATATTTAAATACGTAATCATAAATAGGATTGGCTATAAGCGATTTCTCCTGTTTCGTATCTGTCGATTTTATTTCCATGTTCATATTAAATAAATTTTATGTGTTATAAAACGCTGCAAAAATAATACTTTTTTCGGAATTAATATATTTTTGAAAAGGAAAGGCTAAATCTTTTTTGAAGCGCTATAGTAGTCCTCACCTCCCTCCACAGCGCCTCAAAATAAGATTTAGTCCATATTATAATTAATTAATGTAATTTTGCGCCAAAAAAAATTAAGTAAATTTAAATTATAACAATTATTAATCATTGATTCAATTTGGATTATAAAGCAACTATTCAATATTTATACGATACCTTACCTGTTTTTCATCGCACAGGGAAATCGGCATATAAAGCAAACTTGGACAACAGTATAGCTCTTGATAATTATTTCAACAATCCCCACAGGAGATACCGCGCCATACATGTGGCGGGTACAAACGGAAAAGGTTCCGTGTCTCACATATTAGCCTCTGTGCTACAGTGCGCCGGATATAAAACTGGTCTTTATACATCGCCGCATTTGGCGGATTTTAGAGAGAGAATAAAGGTCAACGGACAGGAAATTTCCGAACAGTCGGTGATCGATTTTGTGGAAAACAACAAGCCTGTCATCGAATCGCTAAAGCCCTCATTTTTTGAAATAACATCGGCAATGGCATTTTGGTTTTTTGCAGACATGCAGGTTGATGTCGCCGTCATAGAAACCGGCTTGGGAGGACGTTTGGATTCGACAAACATCATAACTCCCGCACTTAGCGTGATAACCAATATCGGTTTCGACCATACCGAATTTCTGGGAAACGATTTGCGAAGTATAGCTTTCGAAAAAGCAGGGATCATTAAACCCGAAATACCTGTAATTATAGGCGAAAAACATGATCTCACAACCGATGTCTTTACAGAAAAGGCAAAGGCGACACATTCACCGATATTTTTTGCCGAAGATTGTTTTGAGGTACTGTCGGTGAAGAAACAGCCCGGTAAACAAGTGTTTACAATTAATGCGTTAAATCATGATTTATCATTGGAAAATAAGGCTGAAATAACCATAGATTTGGAGGGTAATTATCAGCAGAAGAATATCATTACCGGTTTAACGGCTATCGCTGCGCTGAAACGGCAATTATTTAATATCGACCGTGAAGCGGAACTGTACGGTTTGGAACATGTAGCCCAAAATACCGGTCTCAAAGGGCGTTGGCAGGTATTGAGGAGGCGTCCCACAGTTGTCTGCGATACGGGACATAACGCTCATGGATTGCGCTATACGATGAAACAACTCGAAGAATCGGAGTATGAAAATTTATTCATAGTTTTGGGGGTCGTGGGCGACAAAGATACGGAGAGCATCATTCCGCTCCTGCCGCGTAACGCCCGTTATTTTTTTACACGGGCATCAATTCCACGAGCGATGAATGCAGTAGAACTTGCCGCAAAATGTATGGCGTCAGGCTTAAAAGGCGAAATTATTCCCGCCGTTCCCGAGGCTGTGCATAAAGCCATAACGTTGGCTTCGACAAATGATATGGTCTTCGTAGGAGGCAGTACGTTTGTGGTCGCCGAAATACCGGAGATATAATGGCGGAGAATTAATACGAAATGTTTGATCCGCGAAACGCAAGTTTGACGCAATCAAATGTACTCTTTCCATAGGGCAATGTTTGCAGTTTCGGGGAAAAATGTATCTTTGTGCTTTGAAATTTTCAGTTTAACCGTTGCGAAAGGAACAAAAAAAAGAAAATGAAGTATCGCATATATTTGGATAATTGTTGTTTTAACCGTCCCTACGATGATTGTTGAAATATCAGGACAGTCGTTTGATAATATGCAATCACGTGGAATTTATAGCAAAAACAGAAATATGACAAACAGTGCAGCATTGCTTGACAGAGGCATAAGATGCCTCAACAAAGAATTGGGAATATTGGATGCCGAACGTTTTGTGGCATTGCTTCTAAGAGAGTCTTTCGATTATACCGAATGGCGGAAAAACAATTTATTTGTCGGTATGAGCATCGACGAAATCATAGATGAAGCCGACAAATATTGTAAAGAAAACAAAGAATAAAAAACCGCTCGCTTGAGGCTGTCTTAAAAGTAATTCCTGCTTCGCTTAACGGATAATTCAAGGATTTCAACCCCTAACAGAGTTTTAAAATCCTGTCAGGGGTCGCCTTCGTGTAAGTGATTCGGAGGGCAACTGATATGAATCATGAAAATCCTTTAATCAAGGTTCGGACAATAAACATTCGTATAATTCGTGTATAAGAAATAACAGAGGCAACTTTGCTGCCTCTGTAATAGTTCTTTTTTATTCTATTGTCCAGGTGGAGCCGCTTCTTAGAAGTTCATCCACATTGAGGCAAGTGGGGTGTTGGCGACTGCGTTCCACTTGTTCGCGGACATTGTCGTCGTAGGTGGAATCTTTCACTGCCCGTATCACTCCCAGAGCCACGGGCATGTCGGGAAACTTCATATTGACCAGCATCATGTGTATTCCGGGATTGGGATTTTCCATGTTATGAACCAAAATATCTTTTTCGGTGATTCCGTTTTCTCCGATTTTCACCGATTTCAACGACAGATTTTCATAATCAATCATCAGTCCTTTGTCCATGTT
>JAISRS010000476.1 GCA_031273485.1 Prevotellaceae bacterium | reverse complement strand
ATAAAAAAATGTTATGACGAAAAATTTTTATTTATATAACACTCTTTCGAGAACTAAAGAATTATTTGTGCCTCTACATGCGCCTAATGTAGGCTTATATGTTTGTGGTCCTACCGTATATGGGGATCCTCATCTTGGTCATGCGCGTTCGGCTGTAACCTTTGATATTCTGTTTCGATACCTCACTCATTTAGGCTACAAAGTGCGATATGTGAGAAATATCACAGATGTAGGTCATTTGGAAAACGACGCGGATGAAGGCAAAGATAAAATTGCCGAAAAAGCGCGTTTAGAACAACTCGAACCCATGGAAGTAGCACAGTACTACATGAATCGCTATCATGATGCAATGGATAAAATAAACACCCTGCGTCCAAGTATAGAACCGCTTGCCTCCGGTCACATAATCGAACAAACGGAACTGATTTCGGAAATACTGAAAAACGGATACGCTTACGAAATCAACGGGTCGGTATATTTCGATGTTGCCGAATACTCCAAAAAACATAATTACGGGAAATTATCCGGACGGATACTTGAAGAGTTACAGAGTAATACAAGAGAATTGGACGGACAAAGCGATAAAAAAGCAACCTACGACTTTGCCCTCTGGAAAAAAGCGGCGCCCGAACACATCATGAGATGGGCATCGCCATGGAGCGACGGATTTCCGGGATGGCATCTGGAATGTTCGGTTATGAGCAAAAAATATCTTGGCAACGCATTTGATATTCACGGAGGTGGAATGGACCTTATCTTCCCTCATCACGAGTGCGAAATCGCACAAAACACAGCAGCCGGCAATGCCGCCGCACAATATTGGATTCATAATAATATGATTACTCTAAACGGTCAAAAAATGAGTAAGTCATCGGGAAATTTCATCACTCTGGAACAACTGTTTGAAGGCGCTCACAAACTGCTGGAACAGGCATACAGCCCGATGACTATACGGTTTTTCATACTTCAAGCTCACTACCGTAGCACTTTGGACTTTTCGAACGCCGCAATGCAGGCGGCAGAAAAAGGATTGAACCGACTGTTGAAAACATGCGACATTTTAAATAATCTTAAACCGTCGGACAGCTCAAGTTTAGATGTAAGTTTCCTTGAAAAAGATTGTTTTGACGCTTTAAACGATGACTTAAACACTCCCGTAGCCGTTTCCGTTTTGTTCGACGGAGTGCGAATAATCAATTTAGTGAACGAAAAGAAAGAAACTCTTTCAAAAGAAGACATCGATTCGCTGAAAAAGCTGTACAATACTGTGATATTCGATGTCTTGGGCTTGAAAAAAGAAGAAAAAGGAAATACTCAACTAACCGATGACCTTATCAAACTTGTGCTGGAACTTAGACAAAAAGCAAAAGAAAATAAGGATTTTTCCACTTCCGATAAAATTAGAGATGAACTGAAAAATTTAGGTATAACGGTTAAAGATACTAAAGAAGGAACTGCGTGGGAATTATGAATTATGAATGAGGAAGCGTCTTTTTGTTTAAAGTCTTTAGTCCTTAAAGACTTTAAAGACCTTAAACAACAGCAACCTCTAACAGGCAAGGGGTTGCAATCCCTTGTTAACGGACTCGTTTGCGCGGGTTTGTAATCCGTGCCACCGTGTCTGTTTCCTGCTGTTCCACGCACGGATTGCAAATCCGCGCGAGCGGTGCGCGCGTAATTCGTAATTCATCGTTTTGTTAATTTATTTAAAAATTTCTCTTTTTGGAATAATCCATATTATATTTGCAAATGTTAATTTAATATGTAATTAAAAATATTTGGCAAAAACAAAGAATATACTATTTGTGTTATCCGCCGTAACTCTCCTGTTCTCCTTTCAATTAAACGCTCAGGAATGGTGGAAAAAACGGAAGCCCCATGTTTCAATATGGGATTATCCCCGTTCGGTGGAATTGAATTTACTCAACAGGGAATATTCTCGAAGTATTCATTTTGGTTTTGGAATGGGGCTAAATGCGTTCGATTTTTCAGGAATAAAAAATTCGGGCAATACGGTTTTTATACCCGGACAGGGAAATGTGGTGTTGTTTGCCGATTTAATTCAGGTAAAACCGGGGTTCAGCATCAATGCAATTTCCGATTGCAGATTAGTGACTAATCTCAATCTCAGGTTTTTGCCGGGGATTTTCTTTGGCAACAGAATGTTGAATTTTTATCGCAGCGACACAAAAGGACTCATACAGTCGATGCCCATATCGTCGAACTATCTGGAATTTCCTGTAATTCTCAAATATAGCGCCAACAGATACACCAATTTCAGACCTTATGTCATAACGGGATTAAATACCAGAATCAATCTCAGCAATGACATAAACATTGATGCACAACGTTATATAAAATTATCGAAACTCGAACCGTTTGCCGAAATAGGATTAGGATTCGATTTCTATCTCTCATATTTCAGATTAAGCACAGAAATAAAAATATCCATGGGATTAATCAATTGCCTTAGTCCCGAAGAAGTTGCAGGATATGAGTTTTATAAACGATCGCTGAAATCGCTGCATTCCAATACCGTAGGATTCACTTTTAACTTTGAGTTATAAATGTAACAAAATATAAACAACACACTGATTGAAAATTTAACAAATTAAACTTTTTATGTTTACGGATTTTAATAAAAATATTTTAACAGTTATACCGGCAAGGTACGATTCGTCCCGATTGCCCGGAAAACCGCTGATGAAAATCAAAGGAACGGAAATGATCAAAAGAGTGTCCGCCATCGCCTCCGGTTTATGCCTCACAAACAGCGATTACGCATATATTGTCGCCACTGACGACGAAAGAATAATCAATTTCTGCGAAGCCAATAATATCAATGTCGCCATGACTTCCAAAGATTGTGGAAACGGCACGGAAAGATGTTGGAACGTCGTTGAAAAACTGAAACTTACGCCACAACTCATAATCAATCTTCAAGGCGACAACCCCCTTTGCCCGCCATGGGTTATTCAGGATATTATTGACGAATGGCGCAAAACGGAAGCGGATGTATATACTCCTGCCGTTGCGCTCAGCTGGGACGAATACGATAAATTACTCGCATCCAAACAAAAAACTCCCTTTTCGGGAACAACCGTCATTAAAGACAAAAATGGATTTGCTCTGGCTTTTTCAAAAAATATAATTCCTGCTATACGACAACCGGAAAAAGCAAAAAATATGCTGACAATTAGTCCCATACTGCGCCATATAGGATTATACGCATACACATATCAAACGCTCGGCAAATATAACGAACAGGAAGAATCGCCATACGAAAAAAGTTATATGGAAGGACTTGAACAAATGCGATTCCTCTACAACGGACTAAAAATAAAGCTGGTAGAAACAAACTACCGAGGACGGGAAACAACCGGCGGAGTGGACTCCCTTGAAGACATCAAACGTGTTGAAGAGATTCTTGAAAAATACGGCGAATTTTAATACGCAAATTTTTTCATACGCAGACACAGGCATCTCGCCAAGTCCTTAAGAATCTTATTTTGGCGTATTTACATAAAATGCAATAGCTATTATTGTGAAAAGAATATTTGGTATCCATGCTGCCATCAAAGGATTGGCAATGCCTACCTGAATAAATATTTCACTAAATCGCAAAAGAAGTATATATGAGAAACTCATTGCAATACCGATGCCTATCTGCAATCCTATGCCTCCGCGAACCTTGCGCGACGAAAGTGAAACCCCAATCAACGTCAGCACAAACACGGAAAAAGGCATGGATGTCCGATTGAAATTTTCCAATAGAGCCTTACTCGGATTTTGTCCGCGCATTTTTTGCTCCCGAATATTATCCTGTAACTCAAAGTAGTTCATGGAAGTTACGATATTATCTCTTTGTTTAAGTTCTTCGGCTGAAAAATTGATAACGGTATCTTTCTTTAGACCTTTTTCAATAATTTCGGAAGAATCCGACAAATGTCTGATAAAATAATTATTCAGCTGCCACACATTTGTTTTATTATTATAAACGGCGTAATCCGCCATAAGCTTGGATTTTAAAATCCCGTTTTCAAATCTTTCCAGACTAAAATACGTCGCCCTGTTGGTAGATGACTGAAAGTTTGTTAGATATAAGTATAAATTGGGTTCAATTTGAAGATGTAAATTCAGACTTTTTCTTTGATATGGACTTTTGATGTATTTTGCTTCAAATTCCAGCCTGATTTTATTTGCCGGAGGTATAACAATGTGGTTCAGAGCTGCGCTGAACAGAAATATCAAAGTGGCGGAAATAAAATACGGATACAGTATTCTGATAAAACTCACTCCGCTCGACAGTATCGCTATGATTTCGGTGTTATACGCCATTTTGGATGTGAAAAATATCACGGTAATGAAAACAAAAAGCGAACTGAACGTATTAAGAAAAAACGGAATAAAAGTTAAATAATAATTGAATATTATCTGTTTCAGAGGCGCCTTTTTTGTCACAAAATCATCTATTTTCTCACTTATGTCGAATATGATGAATATACACACAATCAGCAGTAATGCCGAAAAATATGTTCCGATAAATTTGCGGATTATGTATAAATCTATTTTTTTAAGCATGTGTTTTATAATTTTTTTATTTTTTTACAATTAACAATTCAAAGGTATAAGATTAATTATCAATTTTGAATTTTTTACTGACAACCACAGTTATCGAACAGGGTACCACCTCAAAAACGAAAGGCGAAAAACCCAGCGCTTCTCCGTCGATTTCTATGGGCGATTCGGGAAACGATTCCACTTCGATATATTTTCCCTGCGCAGCCAAAACTTTAGGATGCGTATATATCTTACCGTTATATAATTTTCTGAAACTGCGCAGTATCCAGAATTTATTGATTTTTTTCACTATCGTGATATCAATCAATCCGTCGTTGAATACGGCTGCCGGCATGGGATTCATCCCTCCGCCGTTATAGGGACCTATACCTATTGCAGCGTCAAACATATAATCGTCGAAAAACAGTTGATTATCAATTTTTATCCTGAACCGTTTACTTTTATATTTCAATAAAGCTTTCACTACTCCGATGATATATAATCCACGTCCTTTTCGTCCTTCATCTTTCATTTTATTGAAATATCTGTTGGCTATTGCGTCAAACCCTATGCCGGCTACATTTGCCATGTAACGTTTGTGAGTAATAAGCGTTTCGGTGTAAGTTATAAGTCCCACATCCTGACGTATGGTGTAACTTTCGACAATGGCTTTCACCGCTTCGCTGTAGTATTTCGGTATGCCGTACATGCGAACCCAATCGTTGCCCGTTCCGACGGGGATAACGGCAAGAAGAATATCGGTTGTGGGGACTTTTTTTTGTATAAAAATCCCATTAACTATTTCATTCACCGTGCCATCGCCTCCAACAGCCACAATTTTGCGATAACCGTCATTCACCGCTTTTACCGCAAGTTCCACCGCATGGTATTTTTTTTCCGTAAATACGCAAGTAAACTCTACTCCGCTTTTATTTAATTGATTGGATATTACAGGCCAGTCCCGCAATCCATACCCCAATCCCGCTTTAGGATTCACTATAACTATCCATGAACTTTTTTCCATTTTATGTTGATTTTATTCATCTTAACCTAATATATTTTTCTTTTATTCAGAGCGTTTCTGTAGGCGTTTGCATTCTGATTATGCTGATGCAAAGTTTTTGCAAAAACATGATAACCCGAAAAATCGTCTTTTGCACAGAAATACAGATAATCGTGCTGTTCGTAATTCAGCGTTGCATCAATTGACTGTTGATTTGGAATACAGATAGGTCCGGGAGGTAAACCCTTGTACCGATAGGTATTATACGGCGAATCATACTCCGTGTGTACGGTCAATATCCGTTTCAGCGCAAAATCGCCGATGGCATATTTCACGGTAGGGTCGGCTTGAAGAGGCATACCTGCGTGCAATCTATTGACGTACACGCCTGCAATGCGCGGTAATTCGTCATATTTTGCCGATTCTTCTATAATTATCGAAGCCAAAACCATAACCTCTTCCTTAGTTAATTTCAGAGGCTGTAGTTTTTTTATTCGATTTTGATTCCAAAACTTGTCGTATTCCCTTTTCATATCCCTAAACAACTGCTTCACATCTCTGTTCCAGTAAACATTGTAAGTATTCGGTAAAAATAGAAGAGTAGCGTTATTGAGATTAAATCCAAGTTCGCGTAAAAATACGGAATCGTTCAATACCTTGATTATCTGCCCTGAATCGGCTTCTATCTGTTTGGAGATTATGCCCGCAAGTCGGTCTTTTGTGCGTATGTTGCCCGATATGACAAGATTAACCGGTGTTTGCTGCCCCAGATACAGCATTTCCACAAGTTTTCTGTAAGTCATATTTTTTTTCACAACATAATGACCTCCTTTAACAGTGGAATATCCGCTGAGAACTACGTGTTTACGAAATTTGTCGATATTTAATATCACTTTTTTCGATAAAAGCGTATCAATAACATTTTCGACGGTAGAACCGAAAGGAATATATATGCTTGTTTTTTTGTCCGAAGCCACCTTTTCGGAATAAAATATCCTGTATCCCACAAAAATGGAATATGATAATATATATATCGTTATGATATATAAAGTTATGTATCTATTTTTTCTTCTTTTCATTTCGCACAAAATTAGTAATTTTGTGCGATAAAATTTATATTATGAATGATTATATTATTTTAATTATTGCCTTTGGTTCCTTGTTACTGGTATCTATCTACGTTATATTGAACCGAATACTGTTGTCGGATGAAAGACGCAGAAATGTTGAATTATTAAAATCTTCCAAAAGCATAACCGTCCCAATAAGGATTCATGCTTACGAAAGATTGATATTATTTTTGGAAAGAATCTCGCCGGATTCACTTTTATTAAAACTCAAAAATCAGGCTCAAACAAATTCCGACCTGCATTTGGCTATGTTGCAACAAATCAGATTGGAATATGAACACAATCTCTCACAGCAACTGTATGTCAGTATCAAAATATGGGAAAGCGTGAAAGCCACCAAAGAGAACATTATTTTGTCTATCAACGATTTGGCAAAACACACCGATCCCAATGCTTCGTCCATAGATCTTGCAAACAAAATCTTGGATAAACTCATCTCCGACGGTGAATCGCCTGTGTCCGAAACAATAAAAGAAATTAAAACTGAAGCCCAAAAATTGATGTAAAAGTTTAGACTACATTTTGTTCAAACCGCATTGGATTGCTCCGTTGAAACCCGTGAAAGATTTTCGGATATCAGGGAAAGACTCCCGGACATCCGGGAAAGCTACTCTGAAGTCATCTGCATTCAAAAATATTTTTGTCAATCCAAATTCTTTTAAGTTACTTTGCAGGCGTAAAGTTTACGGAAAAGAACATGAAACATACATTATTTATGTTGGTTACGGAATCCGAATTAGTGTATGTTTCGTGTGTAATTAACAAAAGATTATATATATGAAAAGTTTGGTATCTGTCAACGATCTTTCTAAACAGGAGATATTAAATATTCTGGATATGGCGACGCAATTCGAGGCGAATCCGAATCGGCGACTTGCCGAAAACAAGGTTATCGCCTCTATTTTTTTTGAACCTTCCACCCGAACGCGCCTGAGTTTTGAAACCGCTATCAATAGACTTGGAGCAAGAGTTATAGGATTTTCGGAGGTTTCAAATACAAGCGTATCCAAAGGAGAATCTCTTAAAGATACAATCACAATGATAGCCAATTATGCCGATATGATTGTGATGCGGCATCCTTTGGAAGGCAGTGTGAGATATGCGAGCGAAATATCGAAAGTGCCGGTTATCAACGCCGGCGACGGGTCGAATCAACATCCCACACAAACGCTTCTGGATTTGTATTCGATAAGAAAAACGCAGGGACGTTTGGATAATCTGCATATTACAATGGTTGGAGATTTAAAATACGGACGGACGATTCACTCTCTGCTGATGGCGATGTCGCATTTTAATCCTGCTTTCAGATTTATCGCTCCGCAGGAAATGGCTTTGCCCGAGGAATATAAAAAATATCTCAAATCCAAGGATATCCCCTTTGAAGAACTCTCCGATCTGGCTGCAAATATCAATGATACGGATATTGTGTATATGACAAGGGTTCAGAAGGAACGATTTTCGGAACCGATGGAGTACGAAAAACTCAAAAATGTATATATCCTCAAAAATTCGATGCTGGAACATACCAAATCGGGTATGAAAGTGCTGCATCCCCTGCCTCGCGTTGGGGAAATATCCGAGGATGTGGACAATAATCCGAAGGCATATTATTTCAATCAGGCGCAAAACGGGGTTTACGCCCGCATGGCTGCAATTTGTTATTTGCTTGGTATAAGTTAATTTGTCGATGATTATCCTGATAAATATTTCTAACTCCTGCGGCGAGGTTCGCGGGATTGTGAAAATTGTGAAATGCTAAGATTATGATACCTGTTTATTTTATTATTGCTGTTGTTATCGGCGGATTAATTTTTAGAACAACAAAACGTGAAAGAATCTTTACGCTGACTTTTATGTTTCTTCTCCTTCAGGCTCTGTTTCTGTTATATACGGCGCTGAAAAAAGATACTTCGGAGCTTGGAATTTTCGGTTATGACAGTTTGGGAATACTTTTTTTCGGAGTTCTGGTATTGATTTCCATAGCTGTGTTCTGCCACAGCAAAAGGTATTTGGACAACGAAAACATCACTCAAATCAGACTGTATAACATTGCGTTTATCTCTTTGTGCATATCAATCACGGGAACATATTTCTCCAATAATGTCACCGCCACCTGGGTTTTGATTGAGGCAACAACCCTGGGTTCCGCCTTATTGATATATCACCGAAGAACGGAACGGGCGCTGGAAGCCGCCTGGAAATACGTATTTGTGTGTTCCATAGGCGTATTGATAGCTTACCTCGGTATTTTGTTTCTTAGCATAATATTGAAAAATCAGCATGGAAACATGTCCTTTGCGGGCTTAGCGGAAGCAGTATCAACATCCAATCCTTTGTATCTTAAACTTGCATTTGTGCTGGTTTTAACCGGATACAGCTGTAAAATGGAATTTTTCCCTCTTTATCCCATAGGAATCGACGCAAACCACGTTACACCGGCGCCAATGAGCGCTTTTCTCTCAACGGCAATGGTCAATATGGGATTTGTTTCCATATTCAGAATCTATAAACTTGTTGAAAATTCATCTGTTGCCGGCTGGTCGCAGAATGTAATGTTTGTTGCCGGTTTTATCTCTCTTTTGGTTTCAACCGTGTATATCATGCAAGTTCGGCATTGTAAACGTCTTTTTGCATATTCCACCGTCGAAAACATGGGCATAGTTTTATTGATATTATCCACCGGAAAAGCAGGGATGGCTTATGCTGTTTTTCACGTCTTGATGCACTCACTGATAAAATCAACCGTGTTTCTGCGATTATCCGTGATAGGGAAAACCTTCAAAAGCTATAAATTAGAAAACATGGGAGGCTACTGGCAAATATCCAAAGAAGGTTCATTAGTATTGATACTATGCTTATTAGGCTTGACGGCAATACCTCCTTCGGCATTATTTGTGTCGGAAATGTATGTTTTTTCGATATTAAGCAAGCAAATAATAACTATGAGCCTTTTAGTGTTGATGGTTTGCGTAATACTGTATTTTCTTTGCTATAAATTTCTGAAAATAATATACGGCAAAACGCCCAAGAAAAATCTTTCATTCACCGAAGATAAACTGTCGCTCATTATACAATTTTCATTATTGGGAATTTTCTTCTTTTTAGGAATCTACCAACCCCAATGGCTGATGAATATGATATACGAATGTGTGAGATGACGGTCGTAAACCAACGATGCACGCCGCCCCAAACCAAACAAGCCGTAACCTGAAAGATGAAAAGAAGTAATAAGAAAATTTTCTATACCTTTGCGAAATAAAATAAAAATGATTATGAGATATTTTAACGTATCAGGACCTTGTAACAAGGCGGAACATTATATGATAGAGTCCTCTACCCGTTTGCAGGGAGTGGAACAACTTATTGACATGGAACAGTATTTTGTGATTCATGCGGCGCGTCAAAGCGGCAAAACGACTTATCTTAACGATTTAGTCCAACGGCTTAATGCCGAAGGAAAATATTATACACTGTATTGTTCGTTAGAAAACATGCAGGAAATTATTGACCCGGAAAAAGGAATACCGGAAATTGTGAGAAAACTTAAGAAAATGCTTAGATTTTCATCTATTCCTCACGGCGCAGATTTCGCCAAAGAAGCGGATTACGAAAATTTCACCGGCGTCCTGAATACCGAACTCACACTGCTTTGCATAGCATTAGACAAACCTTTGATAATACTTTTCGACGAGGCGGACTGTCTAAGCGAAGGTACGCT
>JAISRS010000321.1 GCA_031273485.1 Prevotellaceae bacterium | reverse complement strand
GTATTGATTTCGCCTGTATTGCTTGAACAATCCTTGCGAAAGTGCATCATTCAAATAAACGGGAAACAGATAAGGCAAAAAGTCGTAGTAACTGCCTGTCTCTTTTGATAAATCCAAATTAACCACATTAATATTGAATACTTTGGCAAGCATATAATGCAGAAAGAAATCGCCGTTGTCGTGACAAAAACGAGAGGAAATTGTGAGTTCGGTAGTGTCGCCGTTTTTATCGGTTACACCAACAAACCCCATTACATTGCGTGTCTTAAGGTTGTATTTACCATCAGATTGTCTGTACAAGTCACAAATTTTCGGCATTTCGCCTCGTTTTTCTATTCCTTGCTGCCATTTTTTCGGAAAAACAAGTAAGTTCGGATTTTCGTCCAATTTAATTTTGTCAATGCTTTGATTGGCAATTTTATTCAAATTGTCGAAATCCTGCTTGTTGTCGAATGTAAACGAACTATTATCCGTTATTCTCATTAGAAACAGTCTTCAATTTATAGGCATTCTCTAATTCTTCCAGTTTTGTTTCCGCATCGGGCATTCCGCGCAAATATTCAAACAGTAATGATTTCAAATGATAATTCCAGAGTTGTTGATAATCATTATTCTCTAACTTCAAGAAATATGCAGCCCCGATATGATAGGAAGAATTTAATCCCTCTATTTTTGAAATGGCATTGTTCAAAGAATCCATTCTTTTAATTGCCTCGTCTTTCCAATCTTTGTTTTCAAACATTCTTTGACTTTCTTTTGCTGTTATTTCTTTCCAGGTAAACCGCCGCCGCATGGCGAAATCAAAACTTTCCACAGAACGATCTATGTCGTTCATTGTGCCGATAATATAAACGTTGTCGGGGACATAAAAACCGTCTTTGAAAATATCGCCATCTCCAATCGAATTGGCATATTGCGTTTGCACTTTTCCTTCTTTGCCCCTATAACCCGGATCAATAGAGAAAAACAACTCGCCGAAAATTTTGGGGATTTCGCCGCGATTGATTTCATCGATGATGAAAACAAAATCTTTTTTCTCTGTTTTTTTATATCTACATTCTCAATATTTTTGATTGTGTTGATTTTTTCTCTCAATTTTTCAAGAATTTGGAACATAAAAGTGTATTGATATTTATATCTAGTTTGGAATAAGCGTTGTATATCAGTTGCTCTCTTTATATCAGTTGCTTTTTCAAAAACCTTTATTAGGTCTGTTTTTGAAATTAACTGTTTTTCATATGACATATTTTCTAATATTTTGGCATAAAAACTATTATCGTCCGTTGTATGTTCCTCTATGATAAATTTATTTGTTTCTCCTTTACTTCTTTTCTCATATTCATATTCTGTGTTTTCTGCAATTGATTCATCAATAAAGTCTTCTATAATTTTTTGGAATGAAGTATCTTTTTGAAATTCTTGGTCAGTTTTATTCGCCTCCACAATATTTATCAATGCTCTCTTGCAAAACTCTTTAAACACGCCATCTTTCCGCTCAAAACCAATACTGCTGTTTTCGTCTGGTGGCGTTGGACGCAACCCTTCTACAAAATCTGTATAATCATACGAGGGGTGGAATTGGACAAATGAACAACGAATTTTTAATTCTTCTTTTTCCTGTTCCGATAATAACTTTTCAGAATCTTTGCCAAATAACATTTTTAGTGCCATTCGTTTGGCTAAAAATGTTTTGCCCGTTCCCGGCGCACCTGTTAAAATCAGGTTTTTAGTATTTTCTAATAATTTGATATCTTCTCCCATAAACCCATTTTTTAATCTATCAATAAATTGTTCTGCTTTTTCTTTCTTTAATTCTTGGATAACGGAATATTTATCTTTACTAACATAGTTGTCATCCGACTTGGCATAAAATCCTTTTGGATTGTAATATTTCCAAGAATCAACGTCAAAACGTTGTCCCCATTCATTATCGCCGTCTGATAAATCTTCATAAAAAACTGGGCTATCTTGAAAATGAATACAACCATCGTATTCATCTGATGAATATCCCTTATGATCGTTATCTTTAATAATTTCATCCATTCTTAGAACTACATCCGCTGTTTTTCTTGGTTTTATAACTCTGCCAACAGCGTGAATATTATCTCCACCACGTAAAAACAAGTAATCCCCTTCTTTTATTTTTTTCGATTGATTCCAATTTCGTGTTACACTAACTGCGTCTTGATGGTTTTTTGTTTGTGGTGAGGAGTATTCATATTGCATTAATGCGGAATTTAACTTAATAGCCCTCTCTACATACTCCATACACTCATCTTCTGTCGCTCCACTTCCTGGACGATGTTTGAATGTAAAATAACGTGTTATCCTATCTTCTTCCATATCTTTACTTTATTATCTATTAATCCAATTTCTGAAACTCAAAGTCATTTTTATTGCAACACGCTTTTTGATAGTCAAAGGAATGTATTCGCATGTACATTTCTTTGATCTCCTTTGCGCCATTGTAGAAAGGATCGCTGGTGTGCTGTAGGGTCGTTACGGTTATCGTCATATCGGGTATTAGTACCGTTCCGTTTGTCCTTTTTATGCGCTTGGGTGTTACTTTAAATACTTTTGACATCATTCTTAACTTTTTTTGGCTGCAAAGATATATATGAACTTCGACAAACCACGTCTTCAACATTCGTTTTTTTCTCGCCGAACCCCTTAATAATGTTAAATGGATTTGGGTCTCGTAACTCGGAATTAAGAAATATCATTTTGACACTTTGTCACTTTACCCCCTTCAAAAACCCGTTTTTTTGCGCCCATAGCTCCGGCAGGCGCAAAGAAGGCCGTAAAAAGAGGGTTTACAAAAACGCAAAAGCGTTTTTATAATGGTTAATTGTGGATTATTAATTATAAATTGGCGGATATACCGCTATTTTGACTTCATTGGCACTTTTTGGAGATTAAAATGATATTTTTGCCGAGGGCGACTTGTAAGTCGTGACTTATCACTTACAGCTATTAAAATCTGTTTATTTAACCGAAATTAAAGTAACTTTCGCTCTTGTTAAGGCTTTGTCGGCATGTTTTCGGGGAATCATCACAATGAAATTTTGAAATGATTGCAATCATTTGCTCATTTCATTGCAATGTTTTTCCAATTTCATTGCAATCAATTTCGGAAAAAAACGGGGAAAACTATCTGAAACCGTACAATCTTTTATATAAAACAACGTTTTTGTCCGTTTTAGGGATTCGCAACACTTACTTTTTGATATGCAAATCCTCATTTTAACTATTGAAATGACAACTGTTTAACTGGTTTTAGAATCTTGGCATGGTTTTTAACATGCTCGGATGTAGTGCAAAATGCACAATTTTTGGCTTCTCAAATAATATGCTCATAAACAGTATGGAAGTTCAAATAAAAAACGTATTTTTGCCGTTAGTTTTTCTAAAAAACAACTTTATACATGGAAAGTATTTAAAAGCAGCAGCTTATGAGATTCAAACTATCCTTACAGATTGACCGCTCCATTTCAGGAAATCTTTTGCCTATAAACTACCAGTATCCACTATCCGCTTGGATTTATAGCGTGATAGCCAAAGGAAATACTATGTATTCCGCTTGGCTTCACGACAATGGGTTTTTACCCTCAGACAGCAGTAAAAGTTTCAAATTATTCACCTTCTCCGGTTTAGTGATTGCCCATGCCAAATCAATTGACGATCGCCTTTCGCTATTGAGTGATGCGGCAGATTTATACCTCTCGTTTCTCCCCGAAAAATCCACGGATGAATTTATTAAAGGCTTATTCTTGAAAAAAGAATTTTCGATAGGAGATAAGAAAAGCCGGGTACACTTCCGGGTGCAAAG
>JAISRS010000312.1 GCA_031273485.1 Prevotellaceae bacterium | reverse complement strand
CGTTTGCGTTTAAATATTGTTTTATATCTTTACAAAAAATTTTTAATGAATTATTATGCAGATTATTTATTCTCAACTTATCTCTCAAGCGCTTTCCATTGCCGTTAAGCAGATAAGTAAAACCATTGATTTGTTGGACGAAGGAGCAAGTATTCCGTTTATCAGTCGTTACCGTAAAGAAGCTACAGGCGGCTTGGACGAAGTCATGATCGGAGAAATAAAACAGCAATACGAAAAGCTGAAAGAATTGAGTAAACGTAAGAAAACAATCCTCAGTTCCATTGAAGAACAGGGCGGTTTGACTTCCGAATTGAAGACCCGTATCGAAAATTCCTGGGATGCCACAGAACTTGAAGATATTTATCTTCCCTATAAACCTAAAAAACAGACGAAGGCGGAAATCGCCCGTCAAAAAGGCTTGGAACCTTTGGCAAAAATCCTTATGGCGCAAAACGAAACGGATGTGTACAAATGCGCCGAAAGATTTATTAACACAGATGTCGCGGACGTCGAAGAGGCTTTGCAGGGCGCACGGTATATTATTGCCGAATGGGTGAACGAAAATGAAGCGGCAAGGAACTTGATACGAGGCATTTTCAGACGGGAAGCTGTGATTTCGTCCAAAGTTATAAAAGGAAAGGAAAAGGAAGGCAACAAATTCAAAAGTTATTTTAATTTTAGCGAATTGCTGTCGAAATGTTTGTCACACCGGATTTTGGCCATGCGACGGGGCGAAGCGGAGGGATTCCTGAGAGTAAGCATTTCGCCCGACGACGACTACTGTATGGACGCATTGATTCGCCGGTTTGTTAAAGGTCAACGGGCGTCGTCCGAACAGGTGGAAATTGCAGTGGAAGACAGCTATCTGCGTTTGTTGAAACCTTCGATTGAAACGGAGTTTGCAGCTCTCTCAAAAGAAAAGGCGGATGTTCAGGCTATCAAGGTATTTGCCGAAAACCTGCGTCAGTTGCTTTTAACTCCGCCCTTGGGTCAAAAGCGGATTCTGGGAATCGACCCCGGATACAGAACAGGCTGTAAAGTAGTGTGTCTGGACGCTCAAGGGAATCTGCTCCACAACGAAACCATTTATCCTCATCCTCCCCAAAACGACAGATCGAAGGCGGGAGCGAAAATCAATACGCTTGTAAACACTTATGCCATTGACGCCATTGCCGTAGGCAACGGAACCGCCGGCAGAGAAACCGAACGGTTTATCACTAATATACGGTATGACCGGAAGATTCAGATTTTTACGGTCAATGAGGACGGCGCTTCGGTTTATTCGGCGTCAAAAATAGCGCGGGAGGAGTTCCCTGCGTATGACGTGACGGTTCGAGGCGCTGTCAGCATCGGGCGGCGTTTGATGGATCCCTTGGCGGAATTAGTGAAAATCGACCCGAAATCCATCGGAGTAGGGCAGTATCAACACGATGTGAATCAGACGGCGTTGAAAGACGCGTTGAATCAAACGGTCGAAAATTGCGTCAATCAGGTAGGCGTCAATCTAAACACGGCAAGCAAACATTTATTGACTTATGTTTCGGGTTTGGGTCCCGCGACGGCGCAAAATATAGTGGATTATCGCTCGGAAAACGGAGCGTTTAAGTCGCGGAAAGATTTGCTGAAAGTGCCTCGTCTGGGTGAAAAAACTTTTGAACAGGCAGCCGGTTTTCTCCGTATCCCCGATGCCGAAAACCCTCTGGATAATTCGGCGGTTCATCCCGAAAGTTACCATATTATAGAGGCTATGGCGAAGGATGCAAACTGTGGAATTGTTGATTTAGTCAAAGAAAAAGAAATCAGAGATTCGATTCAACTGAATAATTATGTTTCGGAAAACACCGGTATGCCAACGCTCTTGGATATTATGCAGGAACTGGAAAAACCGGGACGCGACCCGCGTCAAAGTATCGAGGTTTTTGAATTTGACCCCAACATAAAATCCATAAACGATTTGCACGAAGGACAAATTCTTGCCGGAATAATCACCAATATCACTAATTTCGGCTGTTTTGTGGATATAGGAATCAAAGAAAAAGGATTAGTACATATTTCCAACATGTCCGACAGCTTTGTAGCCGACCCCACACAAAACGTTTCTATTCAACAATATGTTCAGGTAAAAGTATTAAGCATAGATTGGGAAAGAAAAAGAATACAGCTGAGCATGAAAGTCAATTAAAAATTAAAAATTACGAATTACGAATTAAAATAATTCATAATTAAACACAATTCGTAATTTGTAATTTTTAATTCGTAATTGAAAGAAATTGAATATAATTCGTAATTGAAAGAAATGAAACAACATCGAATAAGGATAGACCTTTCGTATAAAGGCACAAATTATCACGGGTGGCAAATGCAGGAAAATGCAATCACTGTGCAGGAAGAAGTAAATAAAGCCTTAACGCTGATTCTGCGCGAAAAGATAGAAACAACAGGCTGCGGCAGAACCGATACGGGCGTACACGCAAAACAATATACCGCTCATTTTGACTGCGTGGGCGCAATAGAGGATTTCCCGAAATTGAAATATAAACTGAATACTTTACTGTCGAGAGATATTGCGGTAACGGATATTTATGAAACTTATCTCGGATTCCACTCCCGCTTCGACGCAATAAAACGCACGTATAAATATTTTATTCATACACAAAAAAATCCGTTTGAAAACGAATATTCAACCTTTATTTCGCACGATTTAAACGTGGATGCCATGAACGATGCCGCAAAATTATTGACAGGTAAGAAGGATTTTACAAGTTTCTGTAAACTGCATACTAATGTGAGTAACAATTACTGCACTGTGTTTGAAGCATACTGGATTCACAACGCCGACAAATATGTGTTTACCATATCGGCAAACAGGTTTTTGAGAAATATGGTGCGGGCAATAGTGGGTACAATGTTAGACGCGGGAAGAAATAAAACGACGGATATCACGGAATTTGAGAAAATCATAGAAGCCAAAGACCGCAGCAAAGCAGGAGTGTCGGCTCCGCCTCAGGGTCTTTTTTTATGGAAAAACGAATATCCACAATCAGTCGGGAAAAATCTGTAAAATCGGGTCGCCGAATTTGTATTTTTGTCACCGAATTAATCGAATGGAACGAATTTAAAATCCTGCGGATTTTTACGTTTTTTTTATCCACGAATTACACGAATTACACGAAACGTAAATTCGACATAATTAATTACACGAATTAAAATCCTGCGGATTTTTACGAATTACACGAATTTTTTTTATCCACGAATTACACGAATTACACGAAACGTAAATTCGACATAATCAATTACACGAATTAAAATCCTGCGGATTTTTACGAAACGTAAGTTCGGCGGAGCCAATTACACGAATTTTTTGGCTAAATCTTATTTTGAGGCGCTATGGAGGGAGATGACGCTACACCGAATCTAAAAGCAGGCTTCCAGCTTGCACCCTTGCAACAAGGTTTTAGCGGGTACTAAGGTCTTTAAGGACTTTAAGGTCTTTAAAGTCTTTAAAGTCTTTAAAGACCTTAAAGTGGAAGTGGGAGCACTCCCGTTCGGCGTAGCGTCATTGGTAGTGGGAATATTGCAAGCAATAAACAAGTGATAATGACGAGTGTACGTATATCAGAAGTTCATTGCAATGACAGCCTCTATTTTCGGCGTAGCGACAGCCCGAAGGGCTTGATTTTCATAACCGCAGGTCATCGACCTGCGGAAACGCCCTCTCACACCACTGCCTGAAAGGCAGGACTAATTATTATCTCAATTTACGTGTCAGTCCTGCCTTTGACTATGTCAGTCCTG
>JAISRS010000257.1 GCA_031273485.1 Prevotellaceae bacterium | reverse complement strand
ATTTTTCAAGGCAGACAAGATTTTTAAACCGGAGTTTACTAATTGTAAATGAGGATTTAAAAATTGAAGTCGAACGCCGAAAAAGCAGTTTTTAGGAGTTCCCTAAAAACTTGATTTTTCAAAGTGGAATATAATCATGAAAAATAGATATTTAGCTCTTATAAAAATATTTCTCATTGCTGCATATACGAACGGGGTATTTGCACAACAAATTTTCGACACAATTGTACTCGATAAAGTCGAAATACTTCCGCAACAAAGAATTATACTTGGCGCGGTTAATGAAAAAGTAAGCTCGCGATGTCATATAGTTCCTCTGGAGCTTATAACGCATGTAGAAAATCCGTCACAGAAACAGGGCATAATCACCACTGTGTTGTATAAATTGGAAAACACTGAAAACAATCGGATTGGAATAATTAAACCTCACGTATATTCTGTAGTAGATAAGCAATTGGGCAAAGAATTTCTGTCCGGAGAGATAACTCCGGTATTTGTCAACCGGCATGGGCGACGCATCATACTGAAAGTGGACATATCAAAATACAAAATCAATTTGCCGCCGGAAGGCGTGTTTGTAGGCTTGGAATATCTGGGATGTTCGGAGAATGAAAAACTTATATTAAGCGATTCTCCAAATTCTTCCGATTCTCCATTCGCCATTTACTACGATAATACGAGTTTCAATACAAGTTACCACAGACGTGGAAAAAAAATTGAAAAACGCGAACACGGAAGATATTGTTTTGGCATAGAAGCGATAGAACGATGAACGATGAATTCGTGGAATGTCCGAACCTTGATTAAAGGATTAAAGGATTTTTACTTTCGCAGAAAAAATTCGTGTAATTCGTAAAATCCGCAGGATTTTAAATTCGTGTGATTCGTGTAATTCGTGGATTAAAAAAAATCATGGATTAAAAAAAATTCGTGGATTAAAAAAAACGTGGATTAAAAAAGCGGAACAGTTTATATCTCCGATACGAAAAACGACATAAAAGTTAATTTGTTGAGATAATACTTTTATTCGGAGATAATAATAAGAAGAAACTGTTTCCATCATATTACGTAATTGTCCCGCTTTAATAACTAATATTAAAAATAAAGTGCAAAAGTATAAAAAATCTTTATAAACGGCATTAAATTTTAAATGCTTTTTTTATTTTATCCACTGCATCAATTTTTTCCCAAGTGAAAAATTCAATTTCCTTATCAACTGTTTGACCGTTTTGCAGGACTTTAACTGTTTGTTTATAAGGCGCTCTGCCGAAATGTCCGTAAGCTGCCGTAGATTCGTAAATCGGATTTTTGAGTGCAAACAGTTCTATGATTTTTGCGGGTCTTAAATCGAATATTTCATTTACAATGTGTCCTATTTCCGCATCGGTAATCTGCAATTTTGATGTGCCGTAAGTGTTGACATTTATACTCACCGGTTTTGCAACGCCTATAGCATAAGCCAACTGTACAAGGACTTCATCGGCAACTCCGGCAGCCACCATATTTTTTGCAATATATCGTGCTGCATAAGCCGCCGAACGATCGACTTTCGACGGGTCTTTACCCGAAAAAGCGCCTCCTCCGTGAGCGCCTTTTCCGCCGTAGGTATCAACGATTATTTTTCTGCCTGTCAGACCGGTATCTCCGTGAGGACCTCCAATGACAAATTTACCCGTAGGATTTACATGCAAAATATAATCATCGGTAAACAGCGCCTGTATCTTTTCCGGTAAACGCTTTTTAACCTGAGGGATTAAGACAGTTTGCACGTCACGGTAGATTTTTTTTAGCATGACTTCATCCTCGTCAAAATCATCGTGTTGGGTAGATACCACTATTGTATGAATTTTCACAGCTTTATTATTGAGGTCATACTCAACAGTAACCTGTGATTTGGCATCGGGACGTAAATAAGGCATTTTTGTCCCTTCTCTGCGAACTTTTGCAAGTTCGTCCATAATCAGGTGCGACAGTGTAAGTGGCAGAGGCATATACTCTTCCGTTTCATTGTTCGCATAGCCGAACATCAGTCCCTGATCGCCGGCGCCTTGATTTTCTTCTTCTTTTCTCACAACTCCCTGATTTATATCCGAAGACTGTTCGTGTATTGAAGAAATAATCCCACAAGATTGAGCGTCAAAACGGTATTGATCGCTGTTGTATCCTATGCGGTTAATAACTCTGCGTGCTGTTTCCTGCACATCTACATAAGCATTTGAATTTACTTCGCCGGCTAACACCACTAATCCTGTAGTTACAAGGGTTTCACAAGCAACTTTTGACTGTGGGTCGCGACGCAAAAATTCGTCTAAGAGAGCATCGGAAATCTGATCCGCAATTTTATCGGGATGTCCCTCCGATACTGATTCTGAAGTAAATAAATAAGTTTTCATTTATCTGCAAATTTTAATAATTAATAAAAAATATTAGGGAAAAATGACTGAAAGCTATACCTTTTAGCATTTTTTTTTGTGGTTGCAAGCAGCCAAATTTTTCCACGGCGCAAAGGTAATGATTTTTTTTAATCCGATGTTTTTTTTATTGCAAAATAAATTTTTTCTGTCCGAAATACCGACAATATACAACATGTTTTCAGGTGATTATAATTTTATTTTTTTTTGAAGCTGTCCTAAAAATAATTTAGCCCGCAGATGAGGCAGATTATAGGCTAAATCTTATTTTGAGGTGCTATTATTTCCGGCTGCACCGTAGCAATGCGAACGAAAAGGTCGCCAAGCAGCCCGAAGGGCTATCGCTACGCCGAACGAAGGAAACTCCATCCATAGCACCTCAAAATAAGATTTAGCCAGATTATAAAGATTTTCGCAGAAAAAAATGTCTGAACCTAGATTAAAGGGTTTAAGGATTTAGCTTTCGCAGAAGAAATTCGTGTAATTAACTACGTCGAACTTACGTTTCGTGGATTATTCAAAAAAATCCGCAGGATTTTAAATTTGTTCAATCCGTTCGATTCGGTGGTAAAAAATCAATGTAATTCGTTGATTACAGCATTTCTACAATTTGGGAAAGATATTTTTCGTCTGTTTCATCGAAGTGGTTTAAATGTTCGCTGTCGATATCCAACACGCCTGTTATATTATTATTTTTGAAAATCGGGATTACTATTTCCGATTCGGAGAGTGAGCTGCACGCTATATGTCCCAAGAATTGAGATACATCGGGTACGATAATGCTTTTTTCGTTTTTCCACGAAGCGCCGCAGACTCCCTTACCTTTTTTTATTCTGCTGCAAGCTATTGAACCTTGAAAAGGACCAAGAACCAGTTCTTCTCCTCTTACAAGATAAAATCCGACCCACAGAAATCCAAAAACTTCTTTAATTGCAGCGCTTACATTTGCCATATTTGCAATCAAATCGGGTTCATCTTTGAGCAGAGAGGCAAGAGCTTTTAAGAGCGACTGATATTTTGTTTCTTTCGTGCTGCCTGCTATTGAAAATTGTTCAATCATTTCCTACTGTTTCATGATTTTATCAATAGCTGTTTTTTCGGAGATTCTTTGTTCTATGCGCGCTTTATATCCTTCCCAATAGTATTCCGGTTTTTTCCGTTTCACGTTCTCCATCCATTTAAGAGCAAGTTCGTATTCGCCTATCATTTCGCATCCCAGAGCCATATTGAAGCACGAAATCGCCGCAAGGGTTTTATCGGTATCATCAACGTATTCCGCCCAAATATTCATGGCTCTCGACCATTCTTCATTTTCGATATACATTTGTGCGTTCCGTATAGTTGGATTCAGATAATAGTATCGAGTTTCTTCCTTCCAGTACGGTACAATTTCCTCCACATAAGCCTTTGCCATTTGTGTACAAACCATTTGCAGCGAAGTTTTAGGATCCGGAATTTGTGCGGCGGCATCCTGATCTGTTTCCCAGCTGTGCAGATTGATCTGAAGGAACAGAGTATCTTTAATTTGCCTGTTATCAACTATGGAAAAATTGTTTATATCATATACTTTTATTGACGCCTGATGCGGCACTATGATATGGATATAATTTTCCGATATAGTTCTTACGAGTTTGTTGGAAATCCGAGCTTTGAATCTTTCCACGGAAATCAGATAATCCGCGGCGGAATTAGCTTTTATTTCTGCAATATCCTCCTGCGTCAATTCGTTTTCGCCCGTATTTATTGTATATACAGGAAAAATGTAGGAATTATATTTCGGCGATTCTTCCAAATTATTTTTCAACGACATGGCAATCTTTGTCAGCATGGTACTGTCCAACGATTTCAGAGAATCGTTTTCTGTTTCGGTCAGCAGAACAACAATTGCAATGTTTGCCGTATCCGGCAGATTAATATTTCTTGCGGGAGGATTCAAAGTTTGAACTTTAGTTGTTGTATAACTTACAGATTGACATGATACGAAAAATGAAGCAAAAACTACCGAAAGTAGTATTATATACTGAGTTACATACCGATTATTTCTTTTCATAAAAAATAGTATTTAATCCAAAAATGTTACAAATATCACGCCAAAATTAATACAATTTTTAGTTCTCACAAAGTTTAAATATTTAAATCTCTATTTTTAGCTCTTTTACAGGAGGTTTTTTAATTATGAATGATGAATGAAGTAGCGACCCACTGACAGGGTTTAAAACTCCTGTTAGTATCTTATTTCAGAAATTGATGTAATTTTTGGCAGAATATTCAATATTAGATAATGTTCAAGTCATATTGACTTAATTTGTAAATATCTCAAAATAATCGTTATACGCTGCATTACGGATTCTAATATTATATTGATTCTTAATTATATAAAATATTATATCAATAAATGACAGCCACTACCTGGATTAAAAAAAACCGTGGATTAAAAAAACCGTGGATTAAAGTAGCCATTACCGTATTTTATTCCATGACACGGCATCCTTCCTTATTGATTAGCGATACGAAAACATTATTATCAATACCGATATTATTAAATCCGTTTTGCATGGTTTGCGCTACCTGTTCGGCTATCGACAGCGTTTTACTTAGTGCAAAAATAGAGGGTCCGCTGCCCGAAATGCTGCATCCCAAAGCTCCGGCGTCCAGAACGGCTTGTTTTACGGTATAAAATTCGGGAATCAAAAGCGCTCGCACCGGTTCAACAATCACATCGTGCAGCGAACGTCCAATGAGGTCATAGTCATTGGAAAACAGACCGGCGACCAGACCGGCGACATTTCCCCACTGTTCTATAGCTTTTTTTATGGCGACTTCCTGTCGGAGGATTTTGCGGCTGTCGCTTGTTCGCACTTCAATTTGCGGATGCACCACCGTAGCGTAAATTTCCGGGCTGGGAATCGGGATTATATCCAGCGGATTATAGCTTCGCACCAGAGTAAAACCGCCCATTAGAGCCGGAGCCACATTGTCGGCGTGAGCGGAACCGCTGGCGACACGTTCGCCCTGCATGGCAAACCGAACAAGTTCCTTACGGGTAAAAGGGCGTCCTAAGAGTTCGTTAGCGCCAAAAACGCCCGCGGCGGCGCTTGCCGCGCTTGAACCCACTCCACTGCCGGGCATTATCTTTTTCAGGAATGTGACGGTGAATCCCTGCGAAGTTTTCAAAAAGTCGAGCATCGATTGCAAAGCGACCGCCGTAGCATTATCTTCGGGCGCCGACGGTAATTCGTATGAAGTTTCGTTGTACAGCACAATTTTGTGATGCACATTAGTTTCGATACTTATTTCGTCGCCCGGAGAGTTGAGCGCAAAGCCCAGAATGTCGAATCCACAAGCAACATTGGCGACTGTTGCCGGCGAAAATATTTTGATTTTTTTCATTCTAAAAATAGTTTTATTAATTGATTGTCACACTATATAAAGCAACGGAAATCAATTATTGTAAATATATAATTTCCATATTTTATTTTCAGATATTTGCAACGCTCACAATATCGGCAAAAACGCCCGACGCCGTTACCGCCGCTCCTGCTCCGGCGCCTTTTATCACCATTGGCTGAGCCATATAGCGCTTGGTATATATTGTGATGATATTGTCGCTTCCTTGCAGATTAAAAAAAGGATGTTGCACATCCACCTCTTGCAGTCCTACGGAAGCCTTGCCATTGTCAAGACTTGCGACAAACCGCCAGCGTTTTCCCTGCGAATACAGCGTTTTACGGCGATTTTCAAAATCTTCGTCCACCGAAACGATTTTTTCCCAGAAAGATTCAATATCCGCAGTATTCAATATGTTTTCCGGCAGGAAAGTATTGATTTCCACATCGTTTTTTTCCAAAGGATAACCACATTCCCGCGCCAGAATCAAAATTTTGCGCAACACGTCTATGCCGCTTAAATCAATGCGAGGGTCGGGTTCCGAGTATCCTTTTTCCTTTGCCATGCGAATAGCCTGACTTATTGAAACATGCTCGTCAATAGTATTGAATATGAAGTTGAGCGTACCGGATAGTACCGCCTCCAATTTCAGGATTTTATCTCCGCTTAGCACCAAATCGCCGATTGTTTTAATCACAGGTAATCCTGCGCCGACATTGGTTTCGTACAAAAATTTCAGATTGCGGAAACGGGACATTTCTTTCAGTTTGAGATAATGCGAATAATTGCCGGAGCAGGCTATTTTGTTGGCGGTCACTACCGATACAAACGACGACAACATATCCTCGTATATCATGGCGACATCTTCGCTCGCAGTGCAATCGACAAACACACTGTTGCGCAGATTTACCTCAGCCGCATGATGTACGAATTTCTCCGTATCGACCTCAACGCCCCTGACTGCCAAGTCTTCATGTACGGTATCGAACCGTATGCCGTCCACATCGAACAGCATCTTTTTGGAATTCATAACGCCCACAAGTCGGATTGCCAAATTATGGTCATTCATTAGGCTATCGCATTGTTGATGCAGCTGTTGCAACAGATTCCCCCCCACAGTGCCTGTACCGGCAAGGTAAAGATGTATTTTTTTATATCCCGACAGAAAAAATGCTTCGTGTATCAAATTTATCGACTTGCGTAAATCGTCCTGATGAATCACAACGGAGATGTTAAGCTCCGAAGAACCTTGAGCAATGGCAATTACATTGACTCCATTTTTTCCTAAAGCGCCGAAAAGTTTTCCGGCGATACCCGGCATACGGCGCATGTTTTCGCCCACAATCGCAATAACCGACATATCTTTTTCCACTTTCAGCAGGATTGTTCCGCCCTGCATTTCCATCACAAATTCTTCTTTTATATACTTTTGCGCCGCTGATTCATCCTTAGGAGCAATGGCGAAAGTGATAGATTGTTCCGACGAGGCTTGCGAAATCAGTATCACATTGGCTTTTGCCTTTGCCAGCGCCCCGAACAGTCGCTTTGAAGTGCCTGATACTCCTGCCATTCCCACCCCGTGTAAAGTAAGCAGCACAATTTGGTCGATTGAAGAAATCCCTTTAATAATTTGCCCTGACTGCTCGCTGTTGGCGTCCACCAAAGTACCCTCCGCTGCGGGATTGAAAGTGTTTTTTATCAGCAGCGGAATATTTGCGGACAACAACGGATGCACCGTTGGAGGATATACGACTTTTGCGCCGAAATTCGACAGTTCAAATACTTCGGCATAAGTCATGTGCGCTATCGGATAAGATTTTTCCACCTTACGGGGATCGGCGCTTAAAAAGCCGTCCACATCCGTCCAAATCTCTGCTATGTCGGCTTTTACGGCAACCGCAACAATAGCTGCCGTGTAGTCGCTGCCGCCGCGTCCGAGAGTAGTGGTAATGCCGGAAACGGTACTTGCTATAAATCCGGGAATTATGGCGCGACCTTCGATACAGCGCAACTTATTGCAAAGTTTGTATGTTTCCTCAAAATCCACTTTTGCATTGCCGAATCCCTCATCGGTTTTAATCAATTGACGGGCGTCGATTAACTCCGCATTTTCAATTACTTCGCTTATCAGATAAGAGCTTAGCCGTTCGCCGAAACTTAATACATAATCTTGAATTTTGGGTGTCAGTTCTCTCAGTCTGACAATGCTTTGGAGATAATCTTCCAATTCGTTCAGCAATACTTTGAGTCCGCTAAGTATGCGTCCCTGCTGTTGGAAACCGAGCAAAGATTTGGCGGCAGTCAAATGGCGAACTTCTATTTCCGCCAACAGCAATTTATAGGATTCATCTCCCGACACAGCCTTTTGAGAGGCTGTTAACAATTGATCCGTAACATCTTTCATTGCCGATACCACTATCCACTTATGTCCGGGACTTTGTTCCACAATAGATTTTACTTTTTTTATACTTTCGGATGTAGCTATCGACGAACCTCCGAATTTTAATACTTTCATTTGATTAACAGTATTCCGGCAATGAATCATATAATATTTAGTTTTAAACAGTTTAATGTTCTGAAATCAGAAAAATCGAATTTGCAAAAGGAACCCAAAAGTTTTGAATATCGCATGGCAACATATCTCAATTATTAAAATTTTGCAAATTGCATAAGTTATAATATATCGAATGGTTATCCATCAATTCTTTATGCGTCCCCTGTTCTATCAGTTTTCCGTCTTGCAGCACTATTATGCGGTCGGCGTTGCGGATTGTGGAAAGACGGTGAGCTATAACGATTGACGTTCTGTTTTTCATCAGTTTAAACAGAGCGTCCTGAACAAGCCTTTCCGATTCGGTATCCAAAGCGGATGTAGCTTCGTCGAGTATCAATATCGGCGGATTGCGCAAAACCGCACGTGCAATGGCTAATCGTTGTCGTTGCCCTCCCGACAGGCGGTTGCCTCTGTCGCCAATTGTTGTTTGGTAACCGTTTTCCAATTTGGATATAAATTCGTGGGCATTAGCAATTTCGGCAGCTTGACGAACATTTTCTTCGGTTGCCTTTTCCCAGCCGAAAGCGATGTTGTTGAACACCGTATCGTTAAACAAAATCGATTCCTGACTGACGATTCCCATCAAACTGATAAGTTCCTTAGGCTGATAGTCTTTGATATTGATTCCGTCGATTTTTATTGCACCTCCCGTTACGTCATAAAAGCGGGGAATCAGGTCTGCCATAGTGGATTTTCCCGCCCCCGAATGTCCCACAACAGCGTATGTTTTCCCCTTGGGGATAGTGAGTTGTATATTTTTCAGGACTTCGCTGTTTTTTTCGGAATAATAAAACGAAACATTTTCAAATTCGATATTATTTTCGATATTAGTTATGGGCACCGGATTTGTATTTTTCATAATATCAACCGGATAATCCAAAACGTCGAATACCCTTTGAGCCGACGCCATTCCTTTCTGAATCGAAGCGAACGACCTTGTAAATTCTTTCACAGGCATCAATATCTGATAATAAAGTCCGAGATATGCAATAAATTGAGATGAACTCATTTGCAAACTGTTACCTAAAATCAGTATTCCTCCGAAATACACTATTCCAAGCACAACGCTCACCCCCAGAAATTCGGATATGGGAGAAGCCATTTCGTAACGATTGGCTACCTTTTTGGATGATTTTCTGTAGTTTTCGTTTGCCGTATCAAATTTCCGCATCACATATTTTTGGGCGTTAAACGCTTTGATTATTCTCATTCCGGAAATTGTTTCTTCTATAACGCTCATTATGTCAGCCTGATGTCGTTGAGCTGTTCCTGCGTCATGTTTCAGTTTGCGTGCGAGTTTGCCTATAAAAAAAGCGGACAACGGAGCCGCAATCAGCGAAAAGGTAGTCAGCTGATAGGACATATAGAACAAAACCGCCATATTGCCCACAATTAATATCGGTTCTCTGAAAATGACTTGAAAAGAGCTTACTACGCTGTTTTGCACCTCGCCAATATCGTTTGAAAGGGTTGACATCAGGTCGCCTTTCCGCTTGTCGTTAAAATAGGCTATATGGAACTTTGTGATTTTGCCGAATATGGTCGAGCGCATATTTTTCAGAACATGAACGCGCATCGAAACCAATGTGCGCTGCGACAGATATTTAAACAGATTTGCAAACAATGAGGCTATCAACACTAACACGCATATAATTAGCAGAGTTCCGTTTTCGCCCCAAAGCGAGTTTATTTTATATAAATAGTTGTAAAACGTGTTTTTAAAATAATCGATGCTTAAGGAAAATTCCAGATTTGAAACCAGTGTCAATTCTTTTTTTTCGAATATAAATTCCAGTACCGGAATCACAAGTATAAAATTCAATACTCCGAAAATCATTCCGGGAATAATAAATAAAAGGTATCGGGGCCAGAAACGACTGTAGGGTTTTGCAAAGGCTAATACGCGGAAAAATAAGTTTTTATCCATTTGTAATTATGAAATTTTCGGGGAAATTATTATTTTATTTCTTCATAATCGACATATTCTCCCACAGTCTTTTTTATTTTTTTATTTCGTGGCTTGTTTTCAACATTTACATCTCCGTATTTGTGCGTTTTTGTATTTTTACGCGCCTGATTATTATCCATATTACCTAGAAAATTTTGGGTAAAATAACTTGTAATCGCTCTAAATATCCACGAAATCAGGGTTATTATTAAAATGGCTATTAATATATATTTCATTACTGTATCTCCTTAAATAATTTTATCAAATTCATCTGATATACAGCGCCTGCAAAAGTATGTGCGGCGTATATCAATTTTGACGCAAAGCTATAAAAAATTAACCGATTAATAAAAATATGTCTAAACCGTTTCATTCACAACATATTTTCGTACGGTTTCGTATATTTCCACAGTTGCTCCCGACTTGTTCAGAGTATAAAAATGCACTCCGGGAGCGCCTCCAAGGATAAGATTTTTACATTGTTCAATGGTGTAATCAATTCCCGTCTGCACCAACCTTTTAGGATTATCTTTGGACGCAGCTATTTTGTCGGCTAAAACAGACGGAATTTTGGCGCCGCTTAATTTCACAAATCTGTCTATTTGGGAATAAGACGTCAGCGGAATTATTCCCGGTATGATTCTGCACCGTATTCCTGCGTTTCTAACCTCGTTTATAAAGTTGAAATATAAATCATTATCGAAGAAAAACTGTGTTATCAGGAAATCTGCTCCCGCGTCTGTTTTTTCTTTCAGACGGGCGATGTCTTCTTCCTGCGTTTTGGCTTCCGGATGTTTTTCGGGATAGCAGGCAGCGCCAACGGTAAATGTATTCCGAAATTCGGAGCAAACCGCTTCTATCAATTCCGAAGCGTGCGCAAAACCGTCGTTATGAGGAACAAAATCGGTTGTACCCTTCGGAGGGTCGCCTCTTAAAAGCATTAAATTATTGACGTTTATAGATTTCAAATAACTGATGTCTGCTATAATTTCGGTTTTCGACGCTCCCACGCAGGTGTAATGAGCCATTACATTCATTCCCGTTTTGTTTTGCAGATAGTTAACCAAAGCAAATGTCCGTTCCCGATTAGAACCGCCGGCGCCGTAAGTTACCGACACAAAGGACGGCGACAGTTTCATCAATCTACCTACATTTACACCAAAATCAACAGCCGATATTTCGTCTTTGGGAGGGAAAAACTCAAACGAAAAAGTATGCGCTGTTTGTTCAAATATGCCGGATATTTTCATATATATGTATATTATTGTTATTTACGTTTATGCAAAATTTTGTTTATCATTTTCAATTCCACTGTTTTATCGGGGTTTTGCCATGTATTTTTGTTTTTCTTCGGGGGAAAAATGTTCTATGGAATATCTCAGAGCCGTGCGCGGCATTTCGGACGAATATTGTTCTAAAAAGTTAATCAACACATTTTTATCTTTTTTACCCACCTCACGCAACATCCAACCCACAGCCTTGTGTATGAGGTCATGTTTATGGGTTAGTAATTTTTTCGAAATCAATAATGTGTCATTAAAATCACAATATTTGATAAAAGTCCATGTTGAAACAATTGAAATACGCTGTTCCCACAAATTGCTGCTATCTACTAATTTGTATAATATTTGCCGGTTTTTTTTATCGGCAAGATATTCCCCCACTATGTCTTTGCAGGATAAATCGACTAAATCCCAATTATTTGCCTGTTTGGCATGTTCGATATAGAAATCGTATATTTCTTTTCGGTGTTCGTCTTCTTTTGTTTTTTTGAATTGCCGAACCAGCAAAAGAAATCCCGACAATCTCACTTCGTGGAATTTAGAATATATAAGAGTTTTTATATCCGGTAAAGACATTTCGTGATATTCTTTAATAAATTCCCGTATTTCAGGCACTTTCAATCCCAGAAAAATATCTCCTTCGGCATACTGACCTTTTCCTGTTTTGAAAAAACCTTGCAAAAAGGCGGCTTTTTCGGGGTTAGCCAGGGCTGTCAGTTTGTCTATTAATAATCCGGATGGCATAAATCTTATTTTTTAGTCTAAAAATCAGCATTTTTAGGAGTTCGTGGAAACGGGATAACATCCCGTATGTTCGACATTCCCGTTACAAACAATAATAAACGTTCGAAACCGAGTCCGAATCCGCTATGCGGCGCAGTGCCGAACCGTCTGGTATCCAAGTACCACCAGAGGTCTTTTGTGGGGATATTGAGTTCATTTATTCTTGTTTGGAGTTTGTCGAGATTCTCTTCTCTTTGCGACCCGCCTATTATTTCTCCTATCGCGGGAAATAAAACATCCATAGCTCTAACGGTCTTTCCGTCATCATTTTGTTTCATATAGAACGCTTTTATTTCCTTTGGATAATTGGTCAGGATAACAGGTCTTTTGAAGTGTCGTTCAACTAAATACCGTTCATGTTCGGCTTGCAAATCGGCGCCCCAATATACGGGATATTCGAATTTAACTCCGGAACGTTCCAGAATTTCCACTCCTTCGGTGTAATCCAGACGTACAAAATCCGTATTCACAACGCTTTGTAAACGTTCCAGAAGTTCCTTATCCCACATTTTATTCAGAAATGCGAGGTCATCAACGCAGTGATCCAGCGCATATTTCACAAGATATTTTATAAAATCTTCTGCGAGATCCATATTTTCTTTTATTTCATAAAACGCCATTTCGGGTTCGATCATCCAAAATTCGGCTAAATGCCTTGGCGTGTTTGAGTTTTCGGCGCGAAACGTAGGTCCGAAAGTATATATCTGCGACAGCGCCAAAGCTCCCAATTCGCCTTCCAATTGCCCTGATACTGTGAGCGAAGTGTATTTTCCGAAGAAATCCTGAGAATAGTCTATGTTTTTTGTTTCGGACTTGATAAGTTCCTCTATTTTGAGTGTTGTTACCTGAAACATAGCGCCTGCGCCTTCGGCGTCGGAGGCGGTGATCAATGGAGTGTGTAAATAGTAAAACCCATTGTCGTTAAAATATTTATGGATAGCAAACGCCATTGCGTGCCTTATCCTCAACACAGCGCCGAATGTGTTTGTACGAGGGCGCAGATGAGCTATTTCCCTCAAAAATTCCAAAGAATGTCCTTTTTTCTGTAAAGGATAAGTTTGCGTATCAGCCGTGCCATATAATTCAATATTTTTAACTTGAATTTCAACAGGTTGTCCGCTACCTTTCGATTCAACCAAAAGCCCCTCGGCTTTCAGGCACGAGCCGGTAGTTATCTGTTTCAACAGTTCTTCGCTGAACCCGCCTGCAACATCTATAACAAGCTGTAAATTATTGATTGTAGAGCCGTCGTTCAGCGCTACAAACGCCACATTTTTATTTGCGCGCATCGTGCGCACCCAACCTTTAACGGTAAATTCCTTACCTGTTTCCGTGGATTTCAATATATCCGAAATCCTAATTCGTCCTGGTATCTGCATTTTCTATAAATTTTTCTATTAAAAAAGGCACAAAGATATTAAAAGATTTTAAGTTACAAACTCCGGACTTCATAAAATTTGAAATCATAGCGTTTAATTTGAATGTAAAGTCCTGTATTTTGCATCTGTAATTAAATCTAAAATTGTGATTTAGATAATTTTGCCGCTTTGAGCGTATTTTTCAACAAAGCCACTCTTGTCATCGGACCAACGCCTCCGGGTACGGGGGTTATGTACGATGTTTTTACGGAAACTTCATCGAATTTCACATCTCCCGTTAAACGGAATCCGTTTTTGTTGTCGGCTTTCACTCTTGTGATGCCAACATCAATAACCACAGCGCCTTCCTTGACCATATCGGCAGTAACAAATTCCGGAGAACCCAAGGCGGCAATAATGATGTCTGCCTGTGCGCAAATTTCTTTTATATTTCGGGTTCTACTGTGGCATACGGTGACGGTGCAGTCGCCCGGATACGCCTTTTGCGACAGGAGATTAGCCATTGGTCGCCCCACAATGTTACTGCGTCCGAGAACAACGCAATTTTTGCCCGAAGTTTCGATACTGTATTTCTTTAATAATTCGATAATTCCGTCGGGTGTGGCGGAAACGAAAGTCGGTAAACCCGTAACCATTCTGCCCACATTTACAGGATGAAATCCATCAACATCCTTATCGGGATTAATTGATTCTATGATTTTTTCTTCCGAAATGTGAGCAGGCAGGGGCAACTGAACAATCAATCCGGTGACATCGCTGTCCGTATTCAACTTATTGATTTCCAAAAGAAGCTCTTCCTGCGAAACCGAATCGGAAAAACGCAGTACAGTTGAACGAAAGCCAACTTCCTTACAATCTTTTTCTTTATGTCCCACATAAGTTTCGCTTGCTCCATCGTTGCCCACGAGTATCGCAACCAGATGAGGTGCAGGTTTACCTTGTGCAATAAGCGTTTTAACCTCTTCGCTTATTTCTTTTTTGATTTCCTGTGCAATTTTTTTTCCGTCTAATACTATCATTTTCTGTGCAAATTTTCAAAAATTTAAATTTATTTATTTGTTTTTGTAACGCCGCAAAGTTAATCTTTTTAATTAAACCGATACATAACACTCACAAAATTATAAATAAATATAGAATGCTAATACCTGAAAATAAGCGAAATAATTTTTTTGAACGATGAACTGTGAACGAAGAAACATTCTTACAATCCTTTAGTCCATCATTCATCGTTCATCGTTCATCGTTCCTTAAAGACCTTAAAGTCCTTAAAGTCCTTAAAATATTTAAAGTTTTTAAAATCCTTAAAATCAAGGAAAAAGCCCGGCAAACAATTTTTTTTTTATTTTGTTGATTCTAATTCAAAAAAATATTATTACTTTTGCGTTGTTGAATTAAAAATATCGGTTATTTAAGAAATATATACAAGAAATGAAATACATTGATACTAAAGTGATAAACACACAGTTCAATTTGGCGACAGTAATATCGTTTTTTACTGCAAAATTAATTTACGAACTATCATCTACAGGTTTTCGGACTTATCCGAATAATTTCTGCATATTCCCAAATCAATTATTGATGTACAGAAATAAAATATTGGCTTTAATCTCTCAAATGTTGACGTCAACATCGCTAATGTTGACGTCAACATCGCTAATGTTGACGTCAACATCGCCAATGTTGACGTCAACATCGCTAATGTTTACGTCAACATCGCTAATGTTTACGTCAACATCGCTAATGTTTACGTCAACATCGCAAATGTTTACGTCAACATCGCAAATGTTTACGTCAACATCGCAAATGTTTACGTCAACATCGCAAATGTTTACGTCAATATTTGAGATATCGACGCCAATAAAGTATTTGGGGATGTCACTAAAATTTCTAAAGAAAATAAAAATTATTAATAATAAATAAAAATTACATGTTTAATCATTTAAAATAGTAAAAGTATGACAAAAACAACTGATTGGTTGTCTCGCAACCACGAAGAACTGTATGATCAGGCGACCATGACAGTTAAGTATTTAACAGCTGAGAATCTGGAAAAACTTGGAATCTCAGGCAAATCAGAAGACTGGTACACACACGTATTTATTGTGAAATACAACAGATTCGGATTAACTTTCGAAGATTGGAAGGATACCTCCGACCGAACTATCGTAAAAGTAGCGGCATTGGATGATGCGGAAGCAGATTTTATTACGGTTTACAGACAACTCTATAACGGTTATCTTAGGAGTAATCCGCTGGTTACAGACGAGGATCTGATAAGCATGGGTCTGCCGAAACACCCCTCCGGAGTAAGAACTCCACCGCAACCGCCAACAACTGTGGTCGAAGCTACGGCTGATACCTCGGTTCCCGCAACAATCACCGTGAATTACCGCGACAAAAACGGAAAGGGAACAGCAAAACCCAAAGGAGTACACGGCGTTGAAATTGCATGGGAAATACTCGGCGCTCAGCCAACAGACTGGTCACAGCTTACTCACAGCGCGTTTGATACGCGTACTCCGGCACAACTCGTCTTCTCAGGCGAGCAGAGAGGCAAAACTCTGTACTTTGCTCTCAGATGGGAAAATAACAGGGGCGACAAGGGGCCCTGGAGCGTGATCTATAACGCAATCATACCGTAAACGATTACGGCAGTTATAGACAGCGCAGAAGAACCCTGACAGGATTTAAAACCCCTGTCAGGTTTTTTTAGTGCATTCATAATTCGTTCACCTTCCTCCGGTGATAACTTTTGTAAATTTCGGAACAAATTTTCTCAAAAAATAATATAAAATAAGCGCTATAGTCGCCACTATAGCAACGATAAGAAAATAAAGTGCGGTCAGTGCGACATCGGATTCGGGTTTCAGGACTGCAAACAGAATCTTCCTGACAGGACTCAATAACCAGTTATCGTGGATTGCAAACACAAAGAAAGAAGACGCAGCTAAAAATCGATTCACTTTTACTTTTTCTGTTTTTAACAAATATGCAGCAGCATTAAACCAAAACGCTATACCGACAATTATTCCGGCATGATGTACATATATGTTATAAGAGTATTTTTTTGTCAATAAATCTATGACTGCCAAAACAGGATAAAGTGCAAAAGACAAGTATTTTACTTTATCCGTTCCCATAATAAGATTTTTTCTGTTGATACTGAACCAGGCTCCGGCAGAAAAGAAAAAGAGAGAAGCGATACTTAGTCCGTGTCCGTCGATAAACTTAAACCAGCAGCCTGTAAACCACAAAATACCAAGTGCTATAATCCCATATATCTTCACATTTTTTGTGTATAAATATATAAGAGGCGTCAAAACAACAATAACCATTAAATCACGAATAAACCAAAACTGGTAGGCAATGGGATATGCCCAAAATGATTTCAATATATGTTGCATATCAAATTCGTATGATTTGGAAAACCAGATACTCAACGAAGGTATTTTCAAAGCCGAATAAAAGAAAGCAATGGTAGCAATATTCCAGAACAGGTATGGAATGAGCAGGGTTTTTACCCTGCGACATAATTTTTCCTTATAACATTTTTTGTTGAAACTCTCAAGATTCAGAAAGAACAAAAAACCGGATATAAAGAAGAAAAGCGGGACGGCAACACGTCCTAATATCTGCGAAAAAAGTTCGCTGCAAACGTAGTGTATCGGCAAATAGTCGGCATTACCAAATTCTGCTGTGGCAGTTGCTACTGTCTGTGTACTGTTATGAATAAACAGCACGCCGACAATCAGAGGAAAACGTAAAAAATCAATCACATTTGATTGTAAATCTTTGGTGTGTAACATTACAAATTTAATTTTATTTGCCCTGTCCCACAGGCTGATTAGTTTAATTATACGCATAAAAAAAACGTGGGACATAACTTCTTATCTGTTCTTGAGGTCTTCGACTACCTAACTACCAAATAAATAAAGTAAAGCCCACGCCAAAACGACGTGAGCGTTACTGCTTTACTTTTGGTAGCTTTTGAAATTGTCGAAGTTTCAAGAACAAAAGTCAAAGCAAACGCTTTTTATGTTATTGTGCTACAAAATGTAGCGGCTGTTTTACAGCTTTTTAAATTATTCTTTTATCATAAACATATTGTTTTTAATTGTGTTACAAAATCGGCGCAAAAATAATCAAAATAATCACTCCGTTTTTGACTTTATAAATTCCGCCATTGTGCGGATACTTTGAAATACCTGTTTTCCTTCTTCGGCGCTGCCTACTTTTATTCCGTAATCCTGTTGAAGCAGCACTATCAGTTCCAGGACGTCGATACTGTCCAAACCCAGTCCCGAATTGAACAAAGAGTCGTCGGGGTTTATATTTTCGGGAGTAATATCCTGTAAATTTAAATGAGCGACGACTTTAACTTTAAGTTCGTCTATTAATTCATCCATAATCGATTATAATAATTTATTCATTAACGCATTTATTGTTTCGGGCAAAAATTCTCTTATCCCCGAAGTTTTATTTTCGACTGCAAAAATAACAGATTGATAGTTATCTTTCAATAATTCGACCCATCCGCATAAGCAAAATTTTATGTTCCCGCTTGTAAATAGCGAATTTGCATATTCAATAATTCCCGATGACACAAAGTTTTCGCCAATAAAAAACATGTTTTCGCCTTTAAAGCCGTTTCGGATACATATTTCGGCATTAACCACATTGGGAAGCGTATAAACAAAAACCGACGGACTTGGTATTTGCCCGACAGTTTTCCAATAATTGAAATCGGTATTTAAACTTGAGGAACTGTTACTCATCAATGTTCCACATTCAAAAGGCAGATATTCCGTTTTGACCCAAGGTATTGAGTTTAACAAAACTTCCGCTGTTAAAAATCCTAATTTCGACAGCGCATCCATTTTCACAAACTTGGGATATTTAATATCAAAATATTTCAAAATACTGTCGAAATACGGCAACATCTCGGAACCAGTTCCCTCAAAAATCACTTTATCATTAAGATACACTCCGTTTTTATTAATTGCGCAACAGGATGTGATATTCATCTTATTTCTACAGGTTACCGTCAATTTGTTGCAGGTTTGGGCACAATAAACGGCGTTTTGAAAGTGATATTATTATTTCGTGTAACTTCCAATTCTTCAAACAAAAAGGCGCCGGGTACGATGTAAGTAGTGAAAGAGCCGAAATAGCAGGCGGTATGGAACAATTCCCGATTCGACGCTCCAAGCACTCTTTTAAATGATTTGGTATTTAAATCGGGCAAACTAACGCCCCGAACCAATTCCTCCCTGCCATCTTCCACATATATTTTATACACCGCTAAGGGATTGTTATTTCTGTATCTGCGAACGATATAGGCATATTCGAAATCTTCCTCTTTTGCGGCAGCCAACAGTTTTTTCTTCAACTCATCAATGCTGTAAGTATCATTGGAAGTGAACAATATATTACCCGGCGCTGTTGCCACCGAATAGGAGTTGAAATTAAATTTTGCATGTCCGTTACTGTGTTGGAACTTTTTTGTAGGCGTTCTGCCGTTCAGCATGTTTCGCAGCACTCCGTTTTCAACCAAAAGCAATTCTTTATCAGGAACCACTCCTTCCGCATCTACGGGGAAATATCCGTCCAGTTTTTTGCCTTTATATGTTTCTGTTCCCGACAGGGATTTTATTGTTAAACTTCTTGAAATAAGTTTTTTATCCTTCATCATTTCCGTATTATTCCCTCCATAACCGCCAACGGCTTTACGTCGGGCGTTCAGCGTCTGATTATTAAAAAAATGAGTATGGAAAGCTTCGGCAACCGCCATGCCTTCAAACAGTACCGGTCCGCTGTAGGCTTCCTGAATAAGCGGGGCGTTACGCAGGGCTATAAAATCTTTGATTATCAGTTCGCAACTGTCGATAAACTTTTGCAATTCCGGTATTTGTTCAAAGGTGGAGTGTTCGATATATAAATGATCCGACAGCTCCTGCCCGTCTTCGGTGACTGTTGATATGCTGAACTGTAGCCTGTAATATGGCGCGGGAATGGCGATTTGGGTGTTTTCCGTGTTATAGATATAAATCATGGCGTCCCGAACCAGAATATTAACGCCGGAGCTAATAATTTCGGGATATTTTTTAACAATCTCCGATGCTTTTTTTGCATAATTGTCCCAGTAATTTTTATCCAGATTAACCTTCTCTTTTTCCAGTATCAGAGTTATGGGAGGGGTTTGTTCCAGATCAAGCAAATTGGCTTCGTCTTCTTCCAATTTTTGCTGTGCAATAGCCGCTAATTTAGATTCGTATGCTTCGGCAGAATTTTTATACACCTTATCCAAATCTTCCCATATTGCAATGGCAATTCCTTTGGGATCGTTTTCCAAACTTACGCTTTTCACATAATTCCGGATATTGTAATTGGAGTTATTTCTGTTATAATCACCCACTAAAAGCGAAGGTTTGCCGCCACGGTTGTTATATTCAATCGAATGGGACAAGGCTCCCAAACTTGCCGCAACCTCTATACCTTTGAAATCGAATATGGTATAGCTTATAAAAAACGGCGGTTTAAGTTTGTCGATTTTCAATTCCGCTTTATTTCTATCGACTTCTTTTTGTATGGCAGAAAGAATAACATTTTCTGTTTGTTGAGCGAATATCATACCTGTGCACAGCAAAAATACTGCTATCATCAGGTTATATTTATATTTCAGTTGCATATATTTATTTATTTTTTTAAGTTCTTTGTTTTAATAATTTCATTTTATGGTCTTTCCAGCACAGGCGGTTGTGTTTGCGATTTTGCTTTCTTTTGTGTTTCAATCATTTTTATGAATAAAGTGGGCGACACACAAGACACCGGTAATGAACCGGATTCGGCTCCGCAAGCGCCGTTAAACACTCCGTGGTCGTTGCCACAGGCTTCAACCTGCGAAAAAATCGACAATGGCGTCCCCACCAAATCAACTCCTCGGACTAATTCGTCGGGACGTCCGTCGGTATAAACTCTGTAAACAATCAACGGGGTTACATTGAAAGCATTAGGCATATATCTGCCTGTTGTTGTAAATCCTCCGGAAACTTTATCGAACAAGTATCCGTATTGTTTATTTTCTTTTTTGGACTGTTCTATCAACAAAGTTCGCAGTTCCTTATCGGATTTGGGGTTATTGGATTCGATAATCATATTCGACTGGCGGGTTACGTTGTTGTAAAAAATCATTGCACGTCCGTGACCGTTGGAATTGGAAAATCCTTCGATAGGTGTACGGCTCATAAGAAACCGGTTCAGTATTCCGTTTTTCACCACATCTACTCTTTGTCCTCTGATGCCCTCATCGTCGAAGACATAACTGCCGTTCAGCGGGATATTTTTATATTCTTTGAGTTTTGGGTCAAAAAATATGGAAATATCTTTGGGTAAAACCAATTCTCCCACTTTCTTCTTGAATGTTTGCGCATCGGATTCCTGTTTCAATCTTGCTCCTTCGACCCTGTGTCCGAATATTTCGTGAAAAAATACTCCGGCGGCTTCGGCAGTCATCAGCGCCGGTCCCGAATAGGATTCGGCTACGGGAGCTTTACGAAGTTCGGAAATTAAGGCGCTCAATTTCTTAGTGTCTTTGATTATTTGTTCGTCGGAAGGGAGATCTTTTGCATTTATTGCAAAGTAGGATTGATACAGGGGTAATTCCATACCGTCTTCGGCAATGGTTAATGCAGTGATTTGTATGCGATACGAGTAGGCGTTTTCGGCGATTTCCCTGCCTTCCGTATCAACAAAATATTTTCTGACCAATTCGACGCTAAAATTGGCGGAACAGTTCAGGATGTCTTTATTGTCGGAAAAAACGTTGCTGTATTGTTTCAATTTCTTTTCCCATTCGGATGCATCGAATTTAAGGTCTGCGATTTGCAGCGGTTTTTCAAAGTATTTTTCGGAGGATTCCTGTGTAAAATCGTTTGATTTATCCTCGGAAGCGACTTTTACGGCGACATTAGCTTTCACGTTTTCAAACTGTTTCACTGCATCTTTGTATATTTGGTCGCTATTTCGCCAAAGTTCGGTTTGTATGGCTACGGGGTCGTCTTCAACGGATAATACATTGTTTTCGTAACGATTGCCCGAATTTCCCGAACTGCCGGCTTTCAATTCTCGTGTGTTATCCATTTCGTGGCTTCCCACACGTATATCAACATTAAAACGTCGTTGATGAAGAGGCGCGCTATATGTCAGATTCCCGAAAGAAGCCGTAATAGCGTGTCTTTTTGTATCCTGCACCCGATAGCTCATGTAATATGCCGGAACGGGACGCTCTTTTAACAGGATAAAATTCCTGTTGATTTCATTTTTCAGGATGTCAATTAACTTATCCTGAGAAAATGATATTTGCGTAAACATCGCAAACAGTACTAACAATATTCCTTTTTTCATACGTATATATTTTGTATTTATGTTGTTATCAAAATAATTCATTTATTTTCTAATTATTTTATACCGAGTGTTAAATTTTTTAATCAATTTCGGGCAAAGGTATGTATATTTTTTGAATTATGAATATAAATTTTGAATTATTAATTTGTGAATTAATGTCAAAATCATGATTTACATGATTAAGGTATATTTAACACCGGCGATATTGTCCGAAACTTGAGTAAAGAATTAAAGGATTTTGCTGATTTTGCCTTTTTCAGGTGTGTCGCAAAGGGCGCAAAGAAAAACACTTTGCGTATTCTTTGTGTCCTTTGCGTTAAAAAAGCAACAACCTGAAAAACGACATTTCGGAATACTCTCGTCGCAAACAAGGCAGGCACACCGAACAAAGGGAATTATTAACGGTTTTGCAAAATAGCCTTCACCTGCTCAACAGAGAGTTTTGTCAAAATAGCAATATCTTTTATGGATATGCCCATGGCGGCACAACTAAAGACAAATGCTGTTAGTGCATTTGCTTCACCTCTCGATTCACCTCTTGCTTCACCTATTGCTTCGCCTATGGCGACTCCTCTTGCTTCACCTATGGCGATTCCTCTTGCTTCGGCTCTTTCTTGTCCGTCGTCGAGGTATGTTCTCATAGTTTCCAAATCCAATACACTTTTTTTATATGCTTTCATATCTTTCTGATTTAAATTATCTACTCGTAACAGTTTATTGTACAATTTTACAAAAGTACTGTTGTTCATCATTTGTTCGGGAAGTGCCAGTAAATGTCCCGCATGTTTAAATGTGTACAGCCAAAAATCCAATACCGTTTTTAGATCTTCTGCAGTCTTGTTGGCTTTGCTTAAATCAACAAAAATCAGATTCACTTTGTCCGAAAACGGAACGTTGCCGTGCAGTCGCATAAGCTGTACCCATTCTACGGGAACATCTTTGGATTCTTCATCGTGGAACACGGGGGCGTCTGTGATTATTATCTCATAAACAGGGTTTAATTTGTAATCCCATTTTTCCGACGGCTCGTCTTT
>JAISRS010000167.1 GCA_031273485.1 Prevotellaceae bacterium | reverse complement strand
TTGCCTTTCAAATTCGCCGTTATCTTTGAATACCAAAACATTTTTAGCCTTTATTTCATCAAGTACATAGATTTTGTTGTTGATGAGACTGAATTTGTTTCCCAAACTAAATAAGGATTGTTCCTGCTCGGTACTTAACAAAATATACTCTAATTTATATCGTATTTCATCCGGCATCATCGGTTTGCTGTTGTTATAGTCAACAATATAATTGCCGGAAGTTGGTTCTTTTACGTTGTTTTTACATGAAAACAACACACACACATTCAAAATGGTAATAATTACTAATTTCTTTTTCTTTTTCATTTTAATTTATATTTAATATTTAATATTTAATATTTAAAAAATTCAGTACAGGATATCATAGTTCAATTTTTTGAATTTGATATTTATCTGTCATTTACTAATACTATAACGAAATTGTATATGAAACGCTACAACCCGTCCCGTAAAAAATTTCATATTACGCCAAAATTCCCATTCCTATAGCGCACGTCTTCCATGCCTAAGGGTTTTCAACTTTAAGGTCTTTAAGGTCTTTAAGGTCTTTAAGGAGATTAAAATTCTTAAACGAAAAGACATTCATAATTCATCTTCGTTCGTAACCGAATTGTAGCAATTTTGTTTGGTTCTTGTAACGCTCTTAGTGTAATTTTGCGACATAAAATTTAAAAAAAATGAAAAGAATAATTTTAGCAGTAATCCTTTTGATGAGCGTATCATTTGCTCAAGCTCAAAAGATTAAAGGTTCGGACACAATGTTGCCTTTGTCGCAGCAAGAAGCCGAAAATTATATGAAAATCAATCCTTCGCAAGCCGTCATAGTTACGGGAGGAGGCAGCGGCGTTGGAATTTCGTCGTTGATTGAAGAAACAACGGATATTGCCCAGTCATCGCGGAAAATGAAATTTGATGAAAAACAGAAATTTCAGGCAGCCGGAAAAGCTGTGACGGAAGTCGTAGCGGCTTATGACGCTTTGGCGGTGATAGTGCATCCTTCAAATAAAGTGCAAAATCTGACCAGAGAACAGTTAGAAGGTATTTTCACCGGAAAAATCAGAAACTGGAAAGAGGTAGGAGGCGAAGACCTTAGAATTATTCCTTATGCCCGCGAAACTTCTTCCGGGACGTATGAATTTTTTAAAGACAATGTATTGAAACATAAAAATTATGTGAACGGCATTATGAGTATGCCCGCTACGGGAGCTATCATACAGTCGATTAGCCAGACTAAAGGCGCCATAGGTTATGTAGGGCTGGCTTATATGAATAAAACCATAAAAGCTATTCATGTATCTTACGACAAGGGAAATACCTATGTAGAACCCTCATTGACGACGGCAAAAAACGGAACTTATCCTGTTGTTCGTCCGCTGTTATATTATTATCTAAGTCAATCGGAAAACAAGGTGAAATCGTTTATGAACTATGTGCTTTCGGACGCAGGACAAAAAATTGTGTCGGAGGTAGGGTTTATTACAGTGAAATAAAGGCTTTTAAATCATGGTTTTATTAGTAGTACGCAAATGACGCAGATTTAATAGATTTACGCAGATTAATGGCGTTGGTTTATTTATTGCGAAAATCCTTAAAATCTGCGTCATCTGCGTGCTTTTTCAGACAGCTTCTCTGTATTTTATTCCTGATAACTTCCTATATATTTATTGTTTTTCTTTTCGTCCAAACTTCAAAAATGATTGAATACACATAATCATTGATGCACCTCCGAATATTGTTCCTGTGATTTCTTTTCCAAAATAAATAAACACAGCAGATAGTATCATTCCTGAAATAGCAAGTACAAAAGCCAATATTAATGACAGTTTAACTAAACCATGCTCCGACTTCGCAAGTTTTATTCTTTCTGTATTAAATGAGAGTCTCGAATCCTGCTCTTTCTCTGCCCTGCTTAACATCCAATTTATAATATTGGGGTCTATCTCTTTTAATTTCAATAATTCTTCTGCCGGAGGCAATAAACTATCATCAACAACTGTGTGCTGTTCAATAGCTACTTGATGTTTGGTTGCTATCCCTTTTGTATTTTGCTGGTGTCGTGCCATGATAATTTCTTTTTTGCCTCGTCAGTCGATTTTCTGATAGATACGAAAAGATTTGCAAAATCCTGTCGCATATTTTGTTTGTCATGTATAGACCCCAAATATTCCGTTCCGTAAATATCCGACAACAGAGAATCATCGTGTAATGTACATGTTTTCGCAAAAATACATGGAATATTTCTTAATACTTTTATTATCCGGTTCATATATTTTTAATTTTGAATATGTTTTAATACTGTAATTTATCGTCAATATTTTATAATTTTATAATTTCAGAATGCAAATGTATATTTTTTCTGACAAACAAAAAAATCACATCCCTGTTTCCACCTTCAAAAAAAATCCGGATATTCACAATTAATTAATTAATGAATATCCGGTTCAAACTATATAAATACAAAATTATGTCAGGTACATTGCTTATTTCAGCAATTCGATACTTCTTTTCACGAACTTGTCGAGTTCTTCGCCTGTCAATCGGTTATTAGCCAGCAGAGCGAGGTCGAATAACTGTTTAGCCAATTTATTTTGTTTACCGTATTCGGTCAGGATATTTTCCTTTTGTTTTTTAAATTCGTCTAAGGATTTTTCTGTTTCCGACAATTCATCTTTTAATGATTGAGGGATTTCCTCTTCTTTTTTATCCTTTTTTTGTGCATTGAGTTCATCGCGCCGGAATTGAGTTTGGGATATGTTTTCTTGCACGGGTTTTAATGTTTCCGACAAATCTTTTTCGAGATTGTTGTTGAGTTCCAGAACCAAAGGATGATTGGTGTTTACCACGACATTTAACATATCGCCCATTTGTCCGTAGAAGGAGTACCCTCCGCCGCCTATTGCCGACATGTCTTTCATGCGGCGCATAAATTCGTTTTGAGTTATTATTACCGGGACATCGTTTTCGTCTAAAGTTTCAAACGTTACGAGGTATTTTTCATTTCCTGCGGGGCTGTTTGCTTCAAACACAGTGCGAAGCAGATTTGTTTGACTGTCCGATAATTTGGATTCTCTTTCCACGTCTTTTTCTATCAGTTTATCAACCACATCCGCATCAACACGCACAAAACGCGAATCCTTCCATGTTTCCTCCAGCTTGTTGATAAAATGAGCGTCCAACTGACCGTCCAACAGCAGCACATCATAACCCTTATCCTTTGCGGCGTTGATGAAACCGTACTGGGCTTTTAGGTCAGAAGTATAGAGATATATAAGATTTTTATGCTTATCTTTTTGATTTACTTCGATTAACTGTTTATATTCGTCGAAGGTGAAATATTTGCCGTCGGTATTTTTGAAAAGATAGAATTTTTCCGCTCTTTCATAAAATTTCTCATCCGTCACAGCGCCATATTCGATAAACAGTTTCAAATCATCCCATTTACTTTCAAATTTAGTTCTGTCATTTTTAAATATTTCATACAGTCTGTCGGATACTTTTTTAGTGATGTGTCCCGATATTTTTTTCACATTCGAATCGCTTTGCAAATAGCTGCGCGACACGTTCAGGGGAATATCCGGAGAATCAAGCACTCCATGCAATAAAGTAAGAAATTCGGGAACGATGCCTTCCACCGAATCGGTAACAAATACCTGATTGGAATACAGTTGTATTTTGTTTTTCTGGAAGTCGATATTACTTTTTATTTTCGGAAAATACAGCACCCCTGTGAGGTTAAAAGGGTAATCCACATTGAGATGTATGTAAAATAACGGATTATCGCTTACAGGATAAAGCGTCGAATAGAAATCCATGTAATCTTCCTCTTTCAGTTCGGAAGGGGCGCGCATCCAGAGCGGATTTGTTTCGTTGATAACCAAATCTTTGTCCGTATCCACATATTTATCGTCCTTCCATTCCTGCTCTTTGCCGAAGATTATGGGAACAGGCAGAAATTTGCAATATTTATTCAATAAATCTTTGATTTTCTGTTCCGACAAAAACTCCTCACTGTCTTCGGCTATGTGGAGTATTATATCCGTGCCTCGTTCGGTGCGATCGGTTTCCTTTATTGTATATTCGGGCGAACCGTCACATTCCCAATGCACAGCGGGCGCTTCTTTATACGATTTCGTAATGATTTCAACCTTGTCCGAAACCATAAAAGAAGAGTAGAATCCCAAGCCGAAATGTCCTATGATATTAGTTTTATCTTTATATTTTTCAAGAAATTCTTCCGCTCCCGAAAAGGCTATCTGATTGATATACTTTTCTATTTCTTCCTCCGTCATACCGATACCGTTATCGGATACCGTCAATGTTTTTTTCTTTTTATCCAAAGAAATTTTTATCAACAGCTCGCCCGTATCTCCCTTAACCTCACCCAAAGAAGACAGCGTTTTCAATTTCTTGGTTGCATCTATTGCATTCGATACGATTTCTCTAAGAAATATTTCGTGATCGGAATACAAGAACTTTTTGATAACAGGAAAAATGTTTTCCGTACTTACTCCTATTTTACCTTTCATATTATTAGATATTTAAATTAATTTATATTTTATGCGGTGGAAAATCAAAGTGTGTGCCAAAACCAAAATACTGACAAAATGGCAGACGACGGGGGAATTATGAATTATGAATTATGAATTATGAATTATGAATTATGAATGTCTTTTCGTTTAAGTACCTTAAAGACCTTAAAAGTTGGCGTGAGAAGGGAAGGTGGGATTTCTTAAATAAGACCGAGTGAAACAGTTTTCTTTAAATCTGCCTCAAGTCCATACCAAATTCGAGTAAATTCTCCTTCTTCCATAATCTGTTGATTATAGCCTTGTTCATTTGCATTATCTCATAACAGATAGCTATATTCATCATATAATCTAATCATAAATAGTGATTGCGGATGCGTGTAAAGTAAGATACTTTTGCATCTTGAAAATTGAAAAAAAATCTTTGTTTATACAGGTAAAAGATTTAATTAAAATTCAAAATTGCGACAACGTAAATCACTTGTATGGAGTGTATTATTTTGTATGGTTGATAAAAGATACAGTAAAAAAATTTATAATATTTACATCATAACAAAAAACATAAAAATGAACGGAAGTATAAAAAATTATTTGTTATTAATTACAATTTTTGCGGGTATTCGGGCTTTTGCTCAGGATAACGGTCGGGAACAAGACATGGATAAGTATATACAAAGCGATATTGTCCCGATGATGGATAAGAAAGGATTTAGTTTTCAGACCAAAGCGGGCGATTTTATGATTAAGCCTTATACACTTGTGCAGTCTGCGGCAAAATTCAACTACTATGACGACGAAGGACTGGAACTCTCTGATCAGGATAATGTTGCCAACAGCGGATTTGAGATTCCCTACGCAGTTCTGGGAGTATCGGGCAGAGCGTTCGGTAAACTCACCTTCAATTTAACGGTAAATGCCGCAAAATCGGGCGACGCCCTTCTGCAACAAGCCTGGTTTGATGTAAATCTGAAAGATGAACTGCGTTTTCGTGCGGGTAAATTTAAAACTCCTTACAATCAGGCATATTTAGTAACGCTTGGAGAAACTTTATTCCCTGCGCTGCCTGTTTCCTTAACTGCTTCGGTGTATATCGACAGGTCGTTAAACTCTGTGCCGCCGACATTTGCCACAGGATTCGACCTTGGAGTTATGGTTCACGGACTGTTGAAAAATAAATGGGAATATAATCTTGGAATTTTTAACGGTACGGGAATCGCCGTAAACACGGCACGGAAAACTTTAAGCGACGATCTCGGAATACCCTCGCTGCTCTATGCCGCACGACTTGCATTTATGCCCAAAGGAGCCATGCCGCTGCATCAGGGAAATACAAACGACCTTAATAACGACAAATTTTTAGTAGCAGTGTCAGCCTCCTACAACGTTGAAGCAAACTGGCAAACTTCAAACGATTTGCGGCTCGGACTTGAATTGTCTTATATAAAAAACCGCCTGTATCTGTCGGGTGAAGCATATTATATGAATGTGGATTTCGTAAAACGGCAAAAAGTTTCGGCTAACTATAACTTTATCGGAGGCTACATACAGGGCGGCTACTTTGTGACAAACAAACTACAACCCGCTCTTAGATACGATTTTATGGACAGAAATTCGTTAGACACCAAAGGAATATTGAATTTGCCCGCAGTAGGACTGAATTACTATCTGTTCGGATACAATCTGAAATTGCAGGCAATGTATCAGTTCCTCGGACGATGGGGTCACGAAAATCAGGATGCCAGAGATTTGGACGATTTGGGACTGTCGGAACACAGCGCAGTACTGATGCTGCAACTGTCGTTCTAATTGCTGCGATTTAACGCCGAGAGCCTTATCAATAAAATATTACGTCAATCCACATCGTGTTAAACAAATCACATCGAAAAAAAGGTAATATATAGAAAATTAAATGTTGAAATAAATTATAAAATCGGTAAAATGACATACTCGCTTAATCAGTCAAAAAAGAATTTTAAATGCTTGAAAAACCCCTGTCTGTGGATTGGTTTACTGTTCCTTGCAGCTTGCGACAGCGGAGATATTTATCCCAAAGAATATACCCACGACGCCGGCATAACCGTGGAAGCAACATTTGTTTTTGAGAACCCGAATGTGTTTCCCAACGATTATCCTTTAATATTCGGAGTTTTCAACGACGAGCAGCCGACCCCTCTCACTTCGGTGAGAATCATCAAACCCAAGAACAACAATCCGGTGAACGTTTCTATAGAAAACATCTCAGCCGAAGCGACATCCATACGTCTATGCTTAACCAATTTGGGACGACAACCGGTATTCGTGTTATTCGAAATGAAAATTGATAAAAACAATACCGACAACATAGTTATCCCCGAATCGAAAATCGATCTTATGACTTACGATAGAATCCAGAAACTTATATTTGAACAATATACCTGTGTTGCCTGTCATCAGGGAACCGTCGGCGCCGGAAACCTGCTGCTGACCGCCGAACGAAGTTATAATGATTTAGTGAACAAAGCATCACACAAATTTCCAAACAAAAACAGAGTCAGTCCGTTTGAGATAAACAACAGCTTTCTGCTCGACGTCGTCACGGACAACACCCTCGAACTTACCCAGCCTCATACAAGTTTTATAACACGCAACGACGATTTCACACTCCTCGAAGAATGGATAAAAAACGGAGCGAAATGAATTATGAATTATGAATTATGAATTATGAATTTGCGGATAAAGAAAATTTCGTGTAATGTCTGAACCATGATTAAAGGATTTTCATGATTTTATCTTCGTAAAAAAAATTCGTGGAAATTCGCAAAAATTCGCAGGATAAAAATTTGTGTAATTCGTGGATGAAAAAAATTCGTGGAAATTCGTAGAAATCCGCAGGATTTTAAATTCGTGTAATTCGTGGATGAAAAAAATCGTGGATGAAAATTCGTTCTATTCGATTAATTCGGTGACTAAAATAACTGCGCTGTCTAAAAAATATACGTATTTCATTTTTTTGTATTTACTTTGCACCTCGTAAAGTTTGGTTTTGTTGGCGTATTCAGGAATGACATCGACAGAACAAAAATAAAAGAATTTGATGAATATTAAATTGATAAATAAATGATAAATAGAAAAATCGGAGTATTAACATCCGGAGGCGACGCACCGGGTATGAATGCAGCTATCCGGGCTGTGACTCGTGCGGGAATAAACAACGGATTTGAAGTTTTTGGTATCCGTCAGGGATATAAAGGTCTGATGGAAGGCGACATTTTTAAGCTGCGCTCGGAAGACGTGAGCGGAATTATACAAACCGGAGGAACTTTTCTGCAAACAGCACGCAGTAACGAATTTCGCACAATTGAAGGTCGTAAACTTGCGCATGAACAGTTGCAAAAATACAACATTGATTCATTGGTAGTAATAGGCGGCGACGGCTCGTTTACCGGCGCCAACCTGTTTTCTGTGGAAACAAATATAAATGTAATCGGCATCCCCGGAACCATCGACAATGATTTGTACGGAACGGATTATACCATAGGATATGATACGGCGCTCAACACAGTGGTTCAGGCAGTGGACAAAATCAGGGACACCGCTAATTCGCATAACCGAGTGTTTTTTGTTGAAGTAATGGGACGTGAAGCCGGATTTATTGCAATCAACAGCTGTATAGCCTGCGGAGCGGAAGTGGCAGTGATTCCGGAAGAACAAGGTCAATTGGACAAAGTTAGAGATTGTCTTTCCACTCGCGATTACAAGAAAAAATCGACAATAATATTGGTCGCCGAAGGTACCGAAGAAGGTAATGCAATGGAATTGTCCGAAAAAATAAAAGTGGAATTTCCAAAATTGGAAATCAGAATCTCCATTCTGGGACACATGCAAAGAGGCGGAACTCCAAGCGCAAAAGACCGCATCGTGGCAAGTTTTATGGGTATCGCAGCAGTGGAAGCTTTGCTGGACAATCAAAAAAGTATCATGATCGGCTGGCAAAACGAACAACCGGTACACGTGCCTCTTAATAAAGTAATAAAAATGCACAAAGGCATACCGCACGATTATTTGTTACGAGCCGAATCAATCAGTACATTTATTCCCGCAGAAACAAAAAATATCCTGAAATAAAGATTTTGTTCGGACAGTAAATTAAGGGCGATTCCGTTAGAGACGCCCTTAATAAATTATGAATTATGAATTATGAATTATGAATTATCCTGCGTCTATTGTTCTAAAGACTTTAAGGTCTTTAAAGTCTTTAAGGAAACGATAGGATTCATAATTCGTAATTCATAATTATTCAATGCGACATTTTCACAGTTTTCATGTCATGGATTGTAATTACGGATTATTCAGGCTATTGCATCCGAATAACCCGATAAATTGCGGTGTTTAGACAAATCGGAACTGACAAATTGTCATTCAATATTGCAAAAATTTCCGAAAAAACGGTCTATATCACGATTGGCACAACTTGTGATAAGTAGGAAGCAGATTAAAAATATTAACATTGTTTAACTAATAAAAAATAATTAAAAAAAATGTCAGTAAATATTAAACCATTAGCAGACAGAGTTTTGGTTGAGCCAAAAGAAGCAGAAGAAAAGACTGCAAGCGGTCTTTACATTCCAAACAACGCAAAAGAGAAACCTCAACGGGGTACGGTTGTGGCAGTTGGACCCGGTAAAAAAGATGAGCCTATGGAAGTGAAAACAGGCGATGAGGTTTTGTACGGTAAATATTCCGGAACAGAGATTACCGTTGACGGTAAAAATTATCTGATTATGAGATTATCGGATATTTTAGCAGTAGTGTAATTTAAAAAGTAATTTAAAGTATTAATTTAAAAATCAGTAAAAATCATGGCAAAAGAAATTAAATTTAACATAGAAGCCCGTAATCTGATGAAATCGGGTGTGGATGCGTTGGCAAACGCAGTTAAAGTAACACTTGGTCCAAAAGGGCGAAATGTTGTTATTGAGAAAAAATTCGGCGCTCCGCAAATCACAAAAGATGGCGTGACGGTGGCGAAAGAAGTGGAACTATCAGACCCTTACGAAAACATTGGCGCACAAATGGTGCGCGAAGTTGCATCAAAAACTGCGGATTTGGCAGGTGACGGAACAACTACTGCCACTGTTCTGGCTCAGGCTATAGTTAGCGTTGGTCTGAAAAATGTTACGGCGGGAGCAAGCCCAATGGGTCTGAAACGCGGTATCGATAAAGCTGTTGCAGCTGTTGTAGCCAGTCTGAAAGAACAAAGTAAAGAGGTTGGAAACAACATCGATACAATAGAACAGGTAGCCGCTATTTCGGCAAACAACGACGCCACAATAGGAAAACTGATTGCAGAAGCAATGGGCAAAGTAAGCAAAGAAGGCGTTATTACGGTTGAAGAAGCAAAAGGCACCGATACGGTTGTGGAAGTTGTTGAAGGTATGCAATTCGACAGAGGTTACCTCTCGGCATATTTCATGACGGATACCGAAAAAATGGAAGCCGTACTGGATCATCCGATGATTCTGATTACGGATAAGAAAATTTCTACAATGAAGGATCTTCTTCCTGTACTGGAACCCGTTGCACAATCCGGTCGCGCATTGCTGATTATTGCGGAAGATGTCGATGGCGAAGCCTTAGCTACTTTGGTTGTGAACCGCTTGCGCGGCGCTCTGAAAGTTGCGGCTGTGAAAGCCCCGGGATTCGGCGACCGTCGTAAGGAAATGTTGGAAGATATTGCAGTTCTCACCGGCGGTACCGTTATATCCGAAGAAAAAGGATTAACACTGGAAACAGCCGATCTTAGCTTGCTGGGAACAGCCGAAAAGATTTCCATCGACAAGGAAAATACTACCATAATTAACGGCTCTGGAGCAAAAACCGCAATAGACGCTCGCGTTGCTCAAATCCGTAAACAAATGGAAGTTACTACGTCCGATTATGACCGCGAAAAATTGCAGGAACGTTTGGCTAAATTAGCCGGCGGAGTTGCAGTTCTGTATGTCGGCGCCGCTTCGGAAGTGGAAATGAAAGAAAAGAAAGACCGTGTGGACGACGCTCTCAGCGCAACACGCGCCGCTGTGGAAGAAGGTATAGTTGCCGGAGGCGGAGTAGCTTATATTCGTGCAATAGACGCACTTGACAAACTGAAAGGCGATAATGACGACGAAAATACAGGTATCCAGATTGTGAAACGCGCAATCGAAGAACCTCTCCGTCAAATTGCCGAAAACTCAGGCGTGGACGGCTCTATCGTTGTGCAAAAGGTGAAAGAAACCACAGGAGATAACGGATATAACGCTTATCTCAACAAATACGAAGACTTGTTCAAAGCCGGAGTTATCGACCCAACTAAAGTCGCCCGCATAGCTTTGGAAAATGCAGCTTCTGTTGCCGGAATGTTCCTCACAACAGAATGTGTACTGGTCGAAATTAAAGAAGAACATCCAGCGCCCGCAAATCCCGGAATGGGAGGAATGGGTGGCATGATGTAATAAGTTCAATTTCATAATTCATGACGAAGCCGGATTCTGTGTCCGGCTTCTTTTTTAATGGCTCTATAACGTTTTGTGTGGGTAAACGGGCGAACATTGTTTTTAACCTCATTTCCACCTAATTTGATTAACAAAACAACCTCAGTAGCCAATGTTGACCACAGAAACCCAACCTCA
>JAISRS010000542.1 GCA_031273485.1 Prevotellaceae bacterium | reverse complement strand
TTCCGATTCAAAACGGAATATCAGCGTATTGTTGTGCGCTTTTTGTTTGACAACAGGTTTACCGAGAAACGACAAAGCATCTCTTATTCTATCAATGGTTTCTTTAATCGGTTCTGCATTGATTTGCACTAAATCAATATCTTCCGAATAGCGAGCTTGCGGTTGTATGTATAATTTGTGCAAGGCCGTTCCACCCCGAAAGGCAAGATGTGAAGCCAAATATTCATCGTTGAATAAGTGTATCAGTGCGCGACAAATAATCAAATCTTGCTCCACATGAGCAGGTCTGTTCCAAGGGACTGTTTTCCCCCATTCTCTTATAGCATATTCAGGTATCATTACTCGTCTATATCAATTTGTTCGTTTACTATTATTTTCCATTTTTTATTTGTTTCGCAACCTGCAACAGGCTTTCTGTTTTTTAACGGCGTAGTACGAAACGAATATCCATACTGCTTGACTTGTAAAAGTAACTCTTCCGCTTGCAAGCGATATTTAAGTTCAACGTCAAGCAAATAACCCAAACGCTGAATGACAGGCACAGGCACATACTCAAAAAAATGTGGCGGTATTTTTTTGAAATCCAAGCTTTCCGCCAAATCATTCAAAACAGTTGCAGCGCGGTTTAGCCCGCCAATTTCTTTTTCAAACTGTATCAAGTCAGTTGCTGTCAGTTCAGGTGAAGAAATATGTATGTATCCTGTCGGCGTTTTTCGTTTTTCGATAAATTGTTCGGGAATAGTCGCTTTGTTGTTAAAATTGAGTTTTATCCCCCGTTTTTGCGTGCTTCTGAGGGATGGCGGAGTCGTAACTATCGACGTTTCCTGTGGCTGCTGGTGGGCAGCGCCGTAAAACATGGCAGCGCTAAGGAGCGATACATAGTAATCATGTTTCAAAAATTTCATCAACTGGTCAACGTAAAAAACATCGGGGACAATTCCTTTTGACTGATATTCAATGGGGACAATCACATAAAAACCTTTCCAGACAGAACAAATTTTGCCCTTACCGGCCAATCGTGTCAGCGAATTTTTCAACACTTCCCGGCTTTGCATAGGAAAATGTTCTGCTGCCTCTGTCAGGGAGAAACTGATTTTCCCCTCTTTTTGAAGCTCTTCCACCCAATCTTTGACTGTCTCTTTCATTTTGCATCTTACATTGAAACTGCAAAGATAATCATTTATTGATTACTTTCGCAGTTTCAACGTAATTGTGAGTAAAAAATACTCACAATCAAAAAAGCCGCTCAAACATGTAAAAAGAGAAATCTGGGAACGTTTGCAGATTTTGGGAACGTTTGCGGGAACGTTTGCAGGTATATTTCTTCAAAAAGTGCATCGGTACTGTTTTTCGGTCAACTACTTTTGTTTCATAAATTGAAAAATCGGAAAATTATGGCAACAATTGAAAAAACAAAGCAAAGAAATTCGAAAGGAATTGTAGTCGGTATTGGAGAGGCTTTGTGGGACATCCTCCCCGACGGGAAAAAGATAGGCGGCGCACCCGCGAATTTCGCCTACCATATCTCCCAGTTCGGATACAATGGTATGGCTGTCAGTGCCATTGGCGACGACCGGTTAGGCGATGAAATTCTCGAAAACTTCAACGCCAAAGGTTTGCGTTACCAGCTTGAAAAAGTATCTTATCCTACAGGTGTTGTGCAGGTAAATGTGGATGATGCGGGAATTGCGTGTTATGACATTAAGGAAAATGTGGCTTGGGATAATATTCCGTTTACGCCGAAGCTTGAAAAATTGGCGATGCAGGTAAAAGCGGTTTGCTTCGGTTCGCTGGCGCAACGGAATGTTGTGTCGCACGACACGATTAACCGTTTCCTCAATGCAATGCCCGATAGGGAAGGGCGGTACAAGATTTTTGACATCAATTTAAGACAAGGATTTTACAGCAAGGATATTTTGCAAAATGCTCTCAGCAAATGCAATATTCTGAAAATTAATGATGAAGAATTGGTCGCCGTCAGTCGTTTGTTCGGTTTGCCCGGAATTGATTTGCAGGACAAATGCTGGCTGCTGTTGGCGAAGTACAAACTGAAAATGCTGATTCTGACTTGTGGAATAAATGGAAGTTACGTTTTTACGCCGGAGCATGTGTCGTTTGTTGAAACACCCAAAGTAGCGGTTGCCGATACGGTGGGCGCGGGCGATTCGTTCACGGCAGCTTTCATTGCGGCAATTCTTGGCGGGAAGAACATCACCGAAGCGCATATGCTGGCGGTAGACGTGTCGGCTTTTGTTTGTACACAGCATGGGGCGATGCCGGAATTGCCGGAATCATTTCTGAAAAACATGTAATCATGAATAATAAAGGGTTTTTATTCTATTTGTTGTGTTTATGCGTTCCATTGAAAGTTGGAGCACAGGTACATTCAACTGCAACCGTGCAAAATATGCACCTGTGGCGTGGAATAGAAGTTGCCGACGGTTTAGTCCTGACAACCGACATAAGTATAACCGACAAAAAAGAACATTTCCGTTTGGGACTGTGGGGCGGAACGAATGCCACGGGAACTTACAAGGAGTT
>JAISRS010000421.1 GCA_031273485.1 Prevotellaceae bacterium | reverse complement strand
CCAAAATTTGTTCTTTACGAGTGACATTTTCCGGCAGGTCGGAGGCGGTAATCTCAATTTTGTCGGCTAAATCTTTTTGAGAAGCGCTATGGCAGAGACGCAATGCGTCATCTCCATCCATAGCGCCTCAAAAAAAGATTTAGCCACGTTGTTGTAAAAATCCAACGACGTTGTGATAAGAAACATCGCTCGCACGGATTACAAATCCGCGCAAGCGATGTTGATAGACCCGCTCCGCTTGTGCGGGTTTGTAACCCGCGCCACAGCATTGCGTCACAACAACGTCGCTGTGGAGGCGGGGAAACAAATGTTTTAAATCCCTTATTCTATTGCGATAAAGACACGCTTAGTCCGAAGCCGAAATAAGTATTGGAGGTTGAAATGGCGGATACCCATGGTCTGTTAATATCCTGATTATAGAAAAGACGCATTAAAATCCCTTTATAGATTGTGTATTCGGCGGTTAGATTCAGCGCTGTGATTCTGTTACCTCCCGATACTTGAGTTTCCTGTTCGGTTTCTTCAAAACTGCGGATAAAAGTCTGCTCGTTTCTGTAGCTAAACCGTCCGGAGACTTTGAGGTCGGTATCCACCTTCTTCTGACTGTTTTCTCCGAATTTGAAAATGAGCGGCACTTTCTTGAACGAATAGGAAAGATCTACATTATACGTCATGTTTTTCAGTTCGAGTATTTGGTTATTCGACAGACTTAATCCTAAAGTTCGGCTTTTGTTCACGGAAAATTCTGTTGTCATATCGTTTTTCCAGCCGAGATTGATAGCGAACAGAGGATTGAACGTTTCCCTGATGCTGACATTAAGTATGTTGTTTTGAGAAATATAGTCGCCGAGTTGATTTCTCACCCAGCTGTAGCCGTAATGGTCGGCGGAAAATTCGTTGTTCAAGTCGTAGGCATTAACGGAATACACCGACGAGTAGCTGTGCCTTATACGTCCGGTTTTGAAAAATTGTTTAAAAAACTCCGACTTGTTGAATCCTGAGTATGAAATTGTCCAGTTCGGCAGAGGTATTTTCCAGAAATTGTTCAACGATACTTTTTCAGGCGATTGCCCTGTGTATGCGGCAATAAAAGCCGGAATTATAGCCTCTTGAGATAATTTGCTATATCCCAATGGAAATTCGCCGCCTCCGGGGTTGTAGCCGCCGTTCGATTCGCTTTGTCTTTTGCGCGCCACCCTCCATGCTATATCTTTTCGGTATTTGCTGAAATTCTCAAAAGCGGTTGATCTGTAATTCAGTCCCACCCTGTATCTTTGGAACGATGTTCCCAGAGTTATGGTCGATATGGAGAAACTCCCCACGGCTTGAGTAATTCCTGAGCCTGAGGTTATGTCGTATGTAGTCATGTCTTTGGTTTCGCTGCGCATACCTGTGATGTCGATCTGCAAACTTCTGATTGGTTCCACCGTGAAACGTATGTTTAACTGGGTTGTTTTCCTCATCACGTATGGATTCGACATAGTCGAATCGTTTGTTATCCAGCCGTAAGCCTTAGCTCGCACGAGAAAATCCGTAGCCTGTCCGCCCATAACAAAATCAAGACCGGGGGCAAGTCTGTCGCCGAAATTGTTTAATCCCACAAATTTCGGCATAACGGTAAATCCCGGCAAAATCGACTGTTCATTCTGATTGTAAGTAAAATCGCCCGAACGAACCATCATCAACATTCGGGTCAGCAATTTTGCCGAATATGTTCCTGCTCCGTCTTTTTTAGGCGTTTTACCCTTGACCACAATTTTTATCCTTGCATCCGAATCCACTTCCACGGACACCCTGTTTTTGTCCACTGTTTCCGAGTGTGCTTTTATTGCTTTACCGTTTTCGTCAACAACCGACACCGTTATATCCTCCGTATTTAATCCGTGATTGACGGTTCGGCGTCCGCCCGCCTTGATGTTATATACTCTTGATTCGAAGGTTTTTTCCTCCATTTCCTGTTTCTTTTTTCCGTCAAATTCATCATTTATAGATTGCAGGAATTTGGATTTATTGTATAATTTTCTGAAATCCGAATTTAAGGTTGCGGACATATTCCGTCCGTTGGAGATTGTGTTTCCGGGGTCATAGACATATCCGAAATCGTTGGCTGCCAAGATTGGAGCGGCAACCCAGTTGAATAATCCGCTGTATTGCGCCGTTCCGTTTATCCAGTCAAGGGGTTTCAGTTTGCTGAACGGTACCTGCCACGACAGGCTGAAATTGTGATTGAAGTTCACCGTCCTGCCTAAATTACGAATGTTGTACCACACCGAATCCCGCCAGTGACGGTACCCGTTCGGGTCGATTTTTCGATTGACTATTCCTGCCGGTTCGTCTATTCGTGCAAGATTTGAGGCGGAGTATGAGAAATTTAAACTGCGCGTCAAACTCCATGCGAGATTATAGCTGCGATTCCAGGTAAAATCCTTTGCATAATAGAATGGCAGTTTAGCTTCGGGATAAGCTATATTTCTGTTTTGACGTTCGTTATACATTCTGTACATATCTGTTGAGAATGTAAACTGATTGGGCACCAGGTTGAAATTGAAATCGCGTATCAACGCCAACCAATCCGAACTTAAAAACCCGATTTTCTTAAACGGCTCTATGTATAACGGGCTGATACTGTACGAATACGACAGTCCTCCGCGATATTCTCTAAACAAATACTGTTCGATATTTACATTACGCTGAAATGTTTCATTATATGCGAAATTCAACGCCAGATTGGAGATATTCAATATCCCTCCCTGTGAGATACCGCTTGGGGCTATTCTCATATTGCTGACATTAAACGATTTGTTTCTCGTATAATCCTGAGCCAAATTCCTGAGAGAATCCCTTTGTTCCTTGGTTCTGAGGGCGTCCATTGCGTCTTTGTATTTCATATCGGGCGACAGGGGGTCGTATAAAGGATTGGCGAAACGTTCCGAAAAGCCAAAGAAAACGGGTATGCTAAGACCTATTTTTTGGGAGAAGAATCTGCCTAATTCCATATTCGACAGGATGTCATATCTGAAAATATCTTCCTGACTGCGTTCCTGTTGTGTCTGTTCCAGCCCGCCAAAACCGGCTGTAACGAAATTTCCCGACAGGGAGATGTTTCCCAAATCGGCTAAACGCACTCCCAAGTTGGCTGTTCCCGCCCAGCCGCCTTTGTTTTCAAAGTCCGACAGGCGCAATTCGTTTACCCATACCGCACCCGATTTGGGGGTTCCCATTTCTCCCGCAATATCTTTTTTTATGGGATTTCGGATACCTATCATCATGGTTTTCACCTGCCCCAGATTCGGATTTCCCTTTACGCGAATTATATGGTTTCCGCGAACCTGTTCATACATCACATTAACGGATGCGCCGTTTGCATTTCGGAATGATTTCAATTCGGTGAAATCAAGCAGGTTGATATCCAAGAGATTTTCTTCGGGCCACACAAGATGCCTCTGGTTGTCAAGATAAAATCCGTGAGGCGTAAGTTTCAGAGGTATTTCGTATTCGTAGTAATTGTTTTGCAAATCGCTACCTAAGCGCACAAACAGCGACAAATCATCGTTTTGCAGGTTCATATCCGTAACTAAGGCTTCTGCATGTACATCCATTTGCAGGCGTCGGTATTGCCTGAAATCGTATGTAATTGTTTTATATACGGCTTTTGCGTCGCCATCGGGCAAATTTTTCACAACAAGTTGCAGAGCCTGTTCGTTGAGTTCTCTTTCCTGTATTGTGTTGATGTCAATAACTCTGTCGGTATTAGGCGGTAGCACGTAGTTTACGGGTATTCTTTGCGAACTTTCTTCGATGTTTACAACCGAAACTTCAAAACCGGAGTTAGCCATTTCGGGCTGGGTAATTCCTTCCTGTCCTTGCAGTAGCGAGTAGTTGAATTTTCTCCATTCGCTGCGAACAAGTTCCATTGAGGCAAAGCGCATAACGGTAGTATCTTGAAAATTACGCAAAAACAGCCTCATAAATCTCACGGATTTGAAATCGCTGATTGCTCCCACCGTTTTTTGATATTCGCTCAAAGGGATACGGAATTGATACCAGCGGGTATGGTGCCTTCCCGAATTGGGGAAAAGAGTGTCTTTTTCAATTATATCCGAAATAAAGTTTTCTCCGATTTTCATCCCCGGCTTCATGCGGATATGGTACTGGAAATAACTTTCGTTTTCTTCCATTGTGTTGTCCCTGTTAATATCTTCCATATCGGGAGTTAGCGTATATATCTGACTGTTGGTTCCCACATCCGAACTTGAGGAGTTGCCTTCGGGATTGTTGAAATCCTTATATCTGTCCATAATAGTTGCCTGCCTTTGGTCGTGCACGGGGTCGCGATAATATACAAAATCGTCGCTTGAAGGGTCATGCAATAATTTGTCGCGTGCAGCAGCATTGGAGATTATGCTTTGGATATTTTTGAGGAAATCGCCGAATATGAGAGTTTCCAGTTCGCTGTTAATTCCGTCCAGACCAATGTCTTTTGCTATGCGCGAATTTCCGTCGCTGTCGAAAGTATTGACTAAGGACGAGTTTTTAGGAACATATCCCCATGCGGTTTTCACCATTTTTGTTGTGTCCATAGGATATGGAATGCCTTGTTCGTGAGCTTTATATCCATCGCGCAATATATCTTCCGAAACGGTTCCGAGGTTTATATAAAAATCTCCTCCCTCCGATTTTGACTGATATGTAAAGGGATCCATCAACCAAAATTCGATATAATCGTAGTTTGCCGTTTCCAAATCCGTTATCGGCAAGGCTCTCATTATTCCCCCCCAACGGTTTTTGGGGTTACGCAAATGTCCGTTATTGTCGATGTTCGCATGATCATAATTATATGGACCTCTTTCGTTTGGATAGAAGTTAAGGTTCAATGTTTGTAATTCGTACGGAGTACCTTCAAGCAATTGCCTGTTGGGATAAATATCCTTCACGGGGATGTTGCACACGAGGAAATTTTCCTGAAATTTTCCCGGATCCTGTCTGTAATATGCCGGTGTGGATGAGGTATTTCTCAACAGTTCGGGGTCTGTCCAGTACCATGCGAGTTTTGCTCTGTTGTCTCCGGCGCTGATGTCGTTGTATTTCTCACCTTCGGGGAACAGGTCGTTTTGTCCCTGCGGCACGCTTGCGATAGTCCATGCCAGATAATGTTTCAAATCCAGCTGGGCTTTTGAGCCTTCAAAATCGTCGATAAATATTTTTCCTCTTATTCCCCGCGGCTGACCCGAAATAAGATTTGCCACTTCAGCTCTGAAATCAATATACGATTTTGCATTGGAATTAAGCAAAGGTATGTTATTGATGAAATTAGTCAACAGTTTCGATTCGGACGAGTAGCTTGTATTTAATCCCCATATAGCGTTGGATATGGGGTCTTCTCCGTATCCGACTTTCTGGGTCATAGGTTTTTCGTTAAGATATAAGGCTGTGGCGCCGATTGTAAATTTTTCGTTAAACTTATAATCCATAGCAACGCCGAGCATGGTTTTTGTTTGCAAATTATAGGTGTTACGGTCTTCTAATCTTACACTTATTGGAACTCCGGAGTTCAAATATCCGGGATTGATTATGGTTACTCTTCCTGCTAGATAGTTTACCTGATAATCAATGCCTTCGACTAAGGTTGCTCCTCCGGCGGTAACTATCACCGAACCTTCGGCGACGTTGGTAGCGTTCAGGTCTATTTCTCCTCTTGCCGAAGCCTCGTAAAATCCTTTCAGGAAGAATTTATTTTTTTCGGCAATCTCTCTGGCTTTAGTTAAAGTAGAATCGTACAGTTCTTTATATACGTATTTGGATGCGGACGGGTCGCCGTTGAACTGCCTTTCCAAAGCTCGTCCAAAAGGCTCTAACACAGGAAATATGATATGCGCCGTTGCTTGCGAGGTGTTCATAGTTATGCCTTGTATAAAGTCAAATACTCCATCGGGATAGGCATCTCCGTTTTGATTCACTTTATCAAGCCCCAAAACACTTATTAATGGCTGCTTGTCTATCGGACCTTCGGAAATATAGGGTACCGACGTGCCTAACTGACTGTCTTCGTAAAAGATATTCAGTTCGAAATTGGATGCGTTTAACTGATAAGCGTCTAATCCGTAGATGTTTTTCATCATCAGATTCCAGGTAGGGAGGCGCGGCGTCAGTATCGTACCTTTCAATAATTTCACAATCAGCGTACTGTCGGAGCCTGTGGTTCCGGAAGTGGAAAGTTCTCCAACCCTGTAAGTTCTTCCGTTCATGGTATATTCGTAAGCTACAGCCAGCACTTCGTCGTCGTTGAGCGGAATATTGAGGGACACGTATCCGAGTTGGGGGTTAAAGGAATATTCTCCGGTGGTGAGTTTACGGGCGCGTTCCAATTTTTCGTAATCTTTACCCGAAGTGAAATTCCTGCCCGACAGTGGTTGTAAACTGTTTGTAATCTGGGAGAATTGCCTCAGATTGTAGATTGTTGTCATTTGCTGGTAAAGTCTGTTTGCATTGTTTGAAGGGTACATTTCGCCGGAGTTTGCGCCAAATTCGGGGATATTGTTGAATATCTTTGCGGGTTCGGCTAAATCCATAAAAGCAATAATATTACGTTGATTATTATTGTTCATGTCGATTGTTTGCGCTCTGTTGGTGACCCAGACTTCCAGTTTTGTGACGTTTGCTCCTGAAATAATCAGAGGGCGTTGTGAAAGCGCACGCTCATAATTATCTCTAAAATAATGTGAAATAAAGAAGTGGCGGTTTGCTTCGTATCCGTCGGCGCGTATTTCAAATTCTCTTGACTGTGCGCCGCCTTTTACTTCAATGGTCTTTGACTGACCTCTTTGCTGTGATGCAATCAGTTTTAAATCCAATTTACCGAATCGCAAATCTACCCGTCCGCCGAACAGACTTTGACTGCCGGCTATCAGCGAATTGTTTACCGGCATACTGATGTTTCCGAGTTCCACATTTTGCAGTATGTCGTCCTCTCCGCCTTTGAATCCCACATGGAGATTGGTTTCAAAATCGAAGGTCGAATTGGGGTCGAACGTAAAGTTCAGTTTTATACGTTCGCCGATGCTTCCCGTAAGATTCAGCTGGTATTTGGTTTCAAAGCTCGGAGATGTTGTCCTTCTGTAGGGTGGCGGGGTTAAGGGATTGTTGATTCTGGTAGATTTTACGCCTAACATAACGTCCACTCTGCCGTTAAAATTCACTACAATATCGCTGCCTCCGAAAACTTTTTCAAAGGCGGCGTTATTGACGCTTTTTCGAAACGAGGGCAAGAAGCCTTTTCCCTGTTCGCTGCCTGTTCCCTGTCGTGAGGTTCGTTTTTCGAGCCACGATTTCCCTAAGTTTTTACTTATTGCCTCGTTGTCAAATTCTGTTCGGGACAGGACTTTATATGGTTTACCCGATTTTTCTTCTCCTTTTTTATAGTACGAATAGCTGTCGGTTTCGGGGTCATACACCACTGTTTCATCCGAATCGTCGGTATTCAGCAGTGGAAGCGTGGGATTTAACTGCGGAAAAATCAATTTTGAACTGTCGGACGACGGCGTCTGTGCAGACGCCAATGCGCCCGCAAATACAAAAATGGTGATGAAAAAAAATCGTATCAATTGTCTTAAATATTGTTTAAACATACAATTTTTAATAACTTTTTCAAATTATTTAATAACCTCAAAAATAAATATTTCAAAATATTTCCATACAAACTTTCCCAAAAGGGACACAAAACCATATAACAACAACAACAATTATTTTACATTTGTTTCAGAGCTGCCTTAATCAATCCTTCAACAGTATAATTATCTGCTTGTTTCAGCAATTTATCCAAAGTTTTCTCCACCGGAGCTTTGGCAAATCCCAAAGCAACAAGCGCCGATAAGGCTTCTTCTCTTTGTTGATATCCTGCTATTTTGGAGAATAATTCGGTACTTGCACCGGTTGTAGTGACTTTATCTTTCAAATCCACTATTATTCTTTGTGCGGTTTTCAATCCTATACCTTTCACTCCTTTCAGAGTATTAGCATCTTCCTTCAATATCGCAGTCCTGATTTCATCTGCCGACAAGGAAGAAAGCATCATCAAAGCGGTATTTGGTCCTACTCCGTTAACGTTTATGAGTAAGCGGAATATTTGCCTTTCATCTTCATTATGAAATCCGTAAAGTAAATTGGCGTCTTCACGGACTATCTGATTAATATACAGTTTCGCCTCCGCTGTATCTGCTAACTTTGAATACGTTTGTAAAGATATAAGTATATTATATCCGATGCCGTGCACGTCAATAACCGCATAAGTGGGCGTGAGCGAAACAATCTGTCCTTTTATATATTCATACATTACTTCCTATCGAATTTTTTTTGACTGACCGAACAAAGGTAGTAATTTATTTAGTTCACAATCAAAAAAATGATTTTTCCACAATATTTTTTTAGTGTATCACGACTTTCATACCTTCCACAAATGACTGAAAATTAAATATAATATCGCTCTGAAACCGCATCTGTTTTGTTAATAAATTATTTTCCAATAATTTCATCAATAAACCCAAACT
>JAISRS010000379.1 GCA_031273485.1 Prevotellaceae bacterium | reverse complement strand
TCATGGGTGAATGAAGCGGATATATAATCCGGATATTTTGCCGATAACCCCAATAAAATTGGTTCCATTGCCTCACGGTTAAGTCCAAATATTTCAGTGGGGCTAAGTCCGTCGGAAATTACGCTGTGGTCAAGCAGCCTCGTCAGCGTGAATTGCCAATAGCCATTGCACTTTTCCGCAAACTTGTAGAGCGCGTATAGTATAACACGGGAATCACTTATCACGCAAGTGGTACGAACAAGGTTACCTTCGTCTGTAACATAACCAAAGTTCAGCTTTGTGCCGAGAGGTGTTTCTACAAGACGCTTGAAGGATTTTACAATTGATTTTGCATCTTTTTCCTTAACTTCAAGTCCAGTCAGCATATCTTCGACTGTTTTACGTCTGTAATCATGTCCAACCTCCATATTTTTGATATACCACTGAATTTGAGGATTTTCTACAGCCAGGTTTGTGAGAATAAGCGCCCATGCGGTTTCCGTTTCCCACCCGATTTTGGAAATCAATTCAGCAAAAACTGTAAAATGATTCTTCTCCATAAGGCTGGCATCACGCAGAAAACGCCTGAATATATCAAACATCATTGGCCCCAGAGTATGCCGAGTAAAGAAATCTTCTTTAAACTCAAAAAATGAATTTAACCATTCCGGCTTAGGCGCATGATCAGCAAATGAATTTAAGCTTTTCATCGGTTTCCCATCTCCTTGTAAATGTCGTAATGAATGAAATAGCAAACAGCCACTATCTATAGAGTGACATTCGCGACAATGAATGCAGTTTGATATTTTTACATTCTCTTTTTCATCAAAAGCAATACATCCACTTCTACAGTTTGTTTCGCAAACTTTACATCCCTTACAGTAAGATGCCTTTCGGAACACCTGCCGAAATAATTTTCCGAATGTTGGATATTCACAGATTATTTGCATCGCAATTGATACGGTATATCCATTTTTAGTATTTTTTACCGAGAAATAAAATAATTTATCTTCAAAATAAACACCATATTTATAGCCGCTAAGGTTTATGTTGCCTATAGTTTTTATCCACTCTTTCCAGTCAGATAATGGTTTAATAATTTCAATTGTAAAATAACTGTCGGTTTCTTTCTCAATGCAGCGAAAAAGATTATCATCCAAATCCCGTCCATTTTTCCTTGCATTCCAACCGCCGTTTACAATGTAAGATTTAAGAGCTTTTTTGTTACCTTTTTCACGACCATTTGATCTATTAATAACATCAACAAAACTATCAATGTCATCAGTATAAAATTGCCGTCGAAAATAGTCCGCCACTCCGCTAGACATTGGGCAAAGCAAACATCCGGCACGAGAATTACCCTTCTTGTACGCTTCATTAATAACTAAGCCATTGGTATAACTATAGAGCCATATTTCCGCCGAAGTCCATTCCAGAATTGAATTATGACTATACTGTCCTTTTTGTTTCTTGCCGAAGTTTTCATATTGGTATTCACTTCTCTTCACGCTTTCATAAGCGCGAACACCAACAAAGTCGAGGCCGACATAATCATTTTTTCCTGTTAGTCTTCGTAATTCTAATGTCTGCGGTGTACTTTTATGTACGCTACAACACCACCGCAACGCACGCGAGGGCGAACCAAAAAGCTCCCACGATTTCTTTGTGTCCAAATGCGACTTTGCTCTTCGAAAGACAATATCTTCTTCTTCACACTGTTTTTCAATCTTATCAATAACGTCATACGTATCAGGAAACTCCATACCTGTATCACCAAATACCACAACAAAACTGCCCTTTGGAAGCGCCTTTTTCACCAAATCCAGGAGTACCATACTGTCTTTCCCGCCACTGAAGGCAACGTGAAAAACGTCAAGCTTTTTTGTATATTTGTTGTAAATATCAAGTATCTTTTTTACCGTTGTCTGTTCAATAATATCAAGCATTTCGCGGTTTTTTTTAATCATCAAGGTTATATCTATGGGACGAAGTTTACCGCCATCCGGTTCAGGGGCAACGGGATGTTTTGGACCCTCGGGCTTTTGAAGATCGTCAGGTTCTTCCGGTATGATAATCTCAGGCGCGGTGTAAAGATTGCCCCCTTTCGTTTTAGCAACAAGGCGGCCACGATAATAATAGAGATTTGATTCCGCCCACATATAAGGAAATTCATCCTGTTTGTCATAATTCCAGTACTTGTCAAAACCAAGCGTATCAAGTTCGCGGTAATACACGGGCCGCGGTTCCCCGCTGAAACCCGTCGGCGTCGAGTTCAAAAGCAGTCCGCCCGTTGTTTCGTCGTAGGTATACGAATACAAAATTACCGCCCCCCCGCTCTGATTTTTCTAGCTTCTTCAATTAAACCAGCAATACCTGCCAAGGAACGTCTGCCAATATAGCCTTTTTCGAACAGAAATATCAACGTGGTGTTTTCTAAAAGCACTATCCCCGATTGTGCAAGTGCATTGGCCATTATTTGATGATAATTCAATATGCGGGTTTTTCTGACTATCGCACCAGCGTTCTTTGAGTTTACAGCCAGAACTTCAAATCGGAACTTGCGGCTGAACCTGCGGACAAAACTTTCAAGCAGGAATAAATTCCATTGGTAACCGGCATAAGGGAACGCCGAAAAACTCGTTATCATTTTAAGTGGAATGTAATCACCAACACAGAACAGTTCGATAGCTTTGTCGATTTTCTCAATATCAAAATTCACATCTTTTTCAGAAATGAAAAGATTTTCCTGAACACGTACCATAACAGAATAAGCGGTATTCATCGGCAGCCATCGATGCGATGCGCCGCAAAGTTCTTTTTCAAAAGCGATAAGCTCATTAAGCGTACATTTATCACGATTGCGGCAGTAATCTTCCATTATCATCGAGGCATTAAGGACAGTGCCTTTTAGGGTAACGATATTACCGTATTTATCATAAGAGTCACAGAGACATAACCGGTAAACCGCATTATGGAGAGCGGTTTTCGATAATTCAGGATTACACTTTCCAAGTTCAGTTATGTCTATATCGTTCAGCGAGAAAAAACGGTGTATTGAAATTTGTTTCTTGACAAGCTTCTTAATATCATCTTGCTCTTTGGCGCTAATTTTAATTTTTCCTATATGGGAATAAGTTTCTCTGGACACCCAAATAAAATCCGCATTTTGCGCGAGAGTCTGTTTTATATTTTCAATATTGATATATGGTAACTTTACGGATAATTCTTCATATGTCAAA
>JAISRS010000376.1 GCA_031273485.1 Prevotellaceae bacterium | reverse complement strand
TATCATTATAAGATATGACCACGAGAAGAAATTTTATTAAAAAAACCGGTGCAGGTTTATTGGCAGCTTCGATAGCGCCAATGGTTCTAAGTAAAGAACTTTCCGGAAAAGAACCTGTTAAGGCACAGAAAAAAGAGGATTTGTTCAAACTCGCTATGGCAGGTTACAGTTTTGTCAATTTCGATTTGGACCAATCGCTTAAAATGATGCAACGCATGGATTTACACTATCTCTGCATTAAAGATTTCCACTTACCGCTCAATAGTACCGACGAGCAAATAGCCGCTTTTCATGCCAAACTAAAAGAAAAAAATGTTACCGGCTACGGAGTAGGACCTATTTATATGAAATCGGAAGGAGAAGTGGATAAAGGATTTGCTTATGCAAAACGAGTTGGAGTAAATTTAATTGTAGGAGTTCCCAACTACGAACTTTTACCATACATTGACAAAAAAGTGAAAGAATATGATTACCATTATGCGATACATATTCACGGTCCTGATATTAAACAATATCCAAATGCCAAAGATGTAATTGACCATGTTAAGGATTTAGACCCGCGCATAGGCCTATGCTTGGATATTGGTCACGATACACGCGATGGATTTGACCCAAGCGAAGATCTGAAAAAATACCACAGCCGAGTTTTTGACATGCACATCAAAGATGTTACAGCTGCGTCAAAAGCAGGAAGAACATGCGAAATGGGACGCGGAATTATTGATATTCCCAAGTTTGTGAAAACGCTTCGTAAAGTAAAATATAGCGGAGCTTGCAGTCTTGAATTTGAAAAAGACATGAAAGATCCCTTAGCCGGACTGGCTGAATCTATAGGCTACTTCAAAGGAGTGGTGGACAGTACAAAATGAAACAGGTTAGTTAATTAATATTTTTCAATGGCGCTATGTTTATCAAATGTAGCGCTATTGTTTATAATGATTGCCACACACCGACAAATATGTTCCTTTTTATTATTTCCGCCTTTATGCGGCAGATAAAAAATCCCGAAAACCTGTTGTTATTACATAATTAATATTCTTAAAATCCAAAAAGAAAGTGCATTTGTTCCATACCGAAATAACCGAGGACAACGTTTGTGTTCTAAATCCGGAAGAATCAAAACATTGTGTCAATGTTTTAAGACATGTCAACGGAGATACGGTTAGTTTGTTTAGTCGTTCGGGAATGATGTACACCGCAAAAATCACAGACGCCAATCCAAAGAAATGTGCGCTCGATATTGTTGAGGTAAAGCCGATTCCAAAAAGAAGCGGATTTCTTCACATAGCAATAGCTCCAACAAAAAATGCAGACCGTTTTGAATGGTTTGTAGAAAAAGCAGTGGAAATAGGCATTGAGGAAATTACCCCGCTACTGTGCGAACATTCGGAACGACGGGTATATAAAACGGACAGAATAGAAAAAGTAGCAATTTCGGCAATGAAACAGTCCCGGAATCTAAATTTTCCTGAAATAAATCAGGCTACGGAATTTAAAAATTTCATAAATCAAGGATTTAAAGGAAAAAAATGTATAGCTCATTGCGAAGAAAAAACAATGGCATTGACCGACGCAATTACTTCCGAAAAGTCAATATTGATATTAATAGGACCGGAAGGAGATTTCTCAAAATCCGAAATAGATATGGCAATATCCGCAGGTTTTGTTCCTGTGTCCTTGGGCAATAGCCGCCTTAGAACCGAAACGGCAGGAGTAGTTTCCTGTGTTTTTGTCGCCGGAAACTTTTAATTGAATTATGAATTATGAATTTATGGCTAAAAAATTCGTGGAATTGACTACGTCGAACTTACGTTTCGTAAAAATCCACAGGATTTAAATTCGTGTCATTCGTACAATTCGTGGATAAAAAAATCGTGGAAATAAAATGAAAAAATATCTGATTTTATGTGTTCTTTTCTGCAATGCAGTAATGGTTGCCGCCCAAACGGCATCGTATCAATGCGATTTTACCAAAGGTAAAACCGGTTCATTGCCCGAAGGATGGTCGCTAACAAGTTTCAATGCTGGCGTTTCCCCGCGTTTTGAACTGAAAAAAGACGCTGCGGGAGTTTATCTTTCGCTCACAGGCAACGGCGATTCTTTGGCAGTAGCTTATATTTCGACTAAAACGCGGCTGGCGCCCGGAACATACCTCTACAAAGCGCTGTTTTCTATCTCCGAAGACGTCAATCCGCAACGTAACCTGTTGTTTCAATGTAAAGCAAGCAGTCATGACGGGATTTTTAAATTCTATAAATTAAACAATGGCATGGTGGAAGGACGCAGTACGATTATTGTCACCGGCAACGAGCCTCAAAACACCGAGTTAAGGATATTTTATCGTTTCAATGCCCAAGGCGAGGTCAAACTCCGCAATTTGTCGTTGACGCCCGTCGAACCGGAAAAGCCCCGCTGGATACGGTTTGCCTGTACGCAGGGGGACATGAATACCGCACAAATGGCTACGGTTGCCGAACAAGCCGCCCGCGACAGCGCCGATTTGTTGCTTTATCCCGAACATGTTTCGCAGGGAAGCGGCGATGCTTCACAGGGGGATGCGTTGCTGAAACTGTTGGCGGAATTGGCGTCAAAACATCAAATGTACATAGCCGCTTCGATATTAACGATTGACAAAACCGACGGACGAAAATACAATCGTGGAGTACTTTATGACCGTAAAGGCGAGTTGATAGGCGTGTACGATAAAATACATCCGTATAGTCCGGAGGTGAACGACAAAGGCGTTGCTCCCGGCGCAAAAACCGATATTTTTGAAACCGAATTCGGCAAAGTCGGCATGATTATTTGCTACGACAGCTGGTTTACCGACATCACCGAACTGCTGGCATTGAAAGGGGCTGAAGTGATATTATTCCCCGCTGCCGGATATTATCGGAGTCTTATTCCCGCCCGTGCCGCCGATAACAGTGTGCGTTTCGTAATCAGTGTGTTGGGAGGAAGTTACGGTATATTCGATACGGCGGGACGCGATGTGCAAAATCTAAACAAAGATACATCTGTCGCCACTTCCGGCAACACCGTTAAAGATGTACGAACATTTGATATTGACGGAATCGGCATACTCTGCGCCGATCTTGATTTAAACTGTTCCGTGTCGCCCCACTACAACGGCGGAAAAATGCTCGAAGCGCCGGGCGGCAAACGTAACCGCGCAGAACAAACGCTGTATCTCGACGATATGATCAAGAAAGAAAAAGAACGATGGTGGGAAGAATA
>JAISRS010000354.1 GCA_031273485.1 Prevotellaceae bacterium | reverse complement strand
TGGATGAGAACGAAAGCGAGGCGTGGAAGAAATTAATCCGCATATTAACTCACGAAATGATGAACTCCCTGACCCCGATTATTTCTCTGTCGGAAACTTTTTCGGACGACGAAACCACTGACTGCGCAATGATGGGTAAGGCAATGAAAACCATTCACAGACGCAGTAAAAATTTAGTGCAGTTTGTAGCCAATTACCAAAAACTTACGCGTATTCCGGCGCCTGTCTTGTCGGTGCTGCAAATCGAAGAAATTATGGAAGATATTTCCAGCCTGCTAAAAGCTCAAAATATAAAATTCCAATACACTATATTCCCCAACAACATCACTTTAAATGCCGATAAGGGACAAATGGAACAGGTGCTGATTAATCTCATAAAAAACGCATGGGAAGCATGTTGTCATTTGCAAACTCCTGATGTCAGAGTTGATATACGAACGGATGAATATCAGCGGATTTTAATATCGGTGTCCGACAATGGACATGGCATTTTAAAAGAGGTGACGGATAAAATATTCATCCCGTTTTTTACTACCAAAAAAGACGGTTCGGGTATAGGTCTCAGCATTTGCCGACAAATTATCAGCGCTCACGGCGGCACTATCTCCGTAAGCTCCGAACCCGATAAAGGCGCAACGTTCCTGATACGAATGTGAATTAATTATGAATTATGAATGAATGTCCCATCGCTCGTTGGGTGTGTGGTGACACACATCGGGTGATTCATGCTTAATCGGAAGAGATAAAATAAAGTAATAAGCGAATAAGGTTTACAGAGTGGTAATTACGGTGGTTACTGAGGTTGTTTTGTTTGGAAAATAAGGTAGAAATAAGGTTTTTGTACTTCGTAAAGAAACAACAATCTTTATAATTGAATATTCTGCCGAAAATTACATCAATTTCGGAAATAAGATACTGACAGCGAAAGATATTTTAATATAAAATTCCTGATTTTTTTCTGGGGTGTATTCCAAATTGTCGTTTCGTAAAGAAATTATTTTAACTTAAAGTGCGCAAAAGAAATTCTTTACACACTTTGAGTTAAAATAACAACAATAAAAAAACGATTGCTTGAAAAAGTGCGCACTTTTGGCATAAACGTGCGCACTTTTGGCATAAACGTGCGCACTTTTGGCATAAACGTGCGCACTTTTGGCGTAAACGTGCGCACTTTTGGCGTAAACGTGCGCACGAATTGTGAAAACGTACGCACTTTTTCAGTGGAAATTGGAGGACACACGACCGAAATATGCAGGCTTTTGGTAAGATTATAAATAAGTTGTATCAAACCATACGAATTTTGGACATCTGATACCGGAGGGCTTGTAACAGTCTTCACAAATTGTTTTCACAAAAAAGATGACGATGAAATCGAATTGAACAGCGACATTTTGGGATACACCCAATAGTCTTTACCTTATTCATAATTTAAAAAAAATACATATCTTTGCCGTCTAATTTATAAAATTATATTACAATGGATAAAGAAATACAAGTATATGGTTATGAGGTTACATGTCATGAGGTAACCATGAAAAGATTTATCAAACTGACAGATAAGGAAGATAAAACAATTTTAAATGTTCCTATGGAGATGTTTGCCGTAAGAACTTTTTTTCGGTGTTTGTATGAAGCGAATGACCCGAAATCGTTTCCTGCGCACAAAATGTTTATCGATGTCATCAAACTTTTTGACGGCAAATTTACTAAGATAGTAATCGACGAATTACATGAGGGCGTCTTTTTGGCTACCTTACATCTTGTTAAAAAAAACGGGCGTGAAATCACTGCCAGAGCCGAAGCCGACGATGCTCTCGCGTTGGCGTTCAGAGCGCCTTGCGATGTGTATATCAAAGAATCGGTGATTGATACGGCAAACAACGATCCCCGCCATCGCGTGAAATGGTATGATCCGGAAGATGAAAATGCTCTGTCCACAGTGAGGGCGGCAACGCACGAGGAATTACGCTTATATCCCTCGGACGAACTGACCCAACTCATGGAAATAGCCTCAAACATCGAAGACTACGACCTCGCAGCTAAACTTAAAAAAGCTCTGCAAAGTAAATTGTAACTCCCAACCTCAGGTCAAAGGTAGAAGGTAGAAATTGTCAACGATTCGCGCCGTTCATCGTTCATCGTTCATCGTTTCACCTTCCGCCTTTTCTCTTCCGGTGACGTGAAAAAAAATAAACTCGGCAGACATGCGTGGGAATCAATCAATAGAGATATTGTTGGAGATTATTTTCGGATTTATGAATGGAACAATAGAATATTTTATTTAAGTTTGCGCAAAATTAGTTTTTACTATGAATATTATACGTGTTTTTATAACTATTTTAACCTTTGCATTGTATGCAGGTTGCACAAGCGGTCGTCAGGAATTAAATGTTATGACATTTAACATAAGATTAAACACATCTTCGGATGGTTTTAATGAATGGACTAACCGTAAAGAATTTTCGACGGACTGTATCAAATTTTATGATGCGGATATCGTAGGACTGCAAGAAGTGTTGCATGGTCAATTAGAAGATTTAAAACATTTTTTACCCGAATACGAAGCAGTGGGAGTAGCGCGCCAGGACGGGAAAACACAAGGAGAATACAGCGCTGTAATGTATAAAAAAGAACGGTTCGAAGTATTTGAATCGCAAACCTTCTGGCTGTCGGAAGACCCCGCGAAAACGGGCGCAAAAGGCTGGGACGCTGCATGTGAACGTATCGTTACATGGGCGTATATGAAAGACCGACAAACGGGTAAAAAATTCTATGTTTTCAATACCCATTTCGACCACAGGGGAAATGTTGCACGGCGCGAAAGCAGCAAACTGTTGCTGTCAAAAATTCAAGAAATTGCAAACGGTCGTCAAGTCATCGTTACCGGCGATTTTAACTCCGTTGCCGACGACGAACCGATAAAAATCATTACAGACGAATCAAATCCCAATCATTTGACGGATACCCGCAAAGTCGCTCCGTTAATCTATGGTCCCGACTGGTCGTTCCACGGTTTCGGAAGAACGCCGACGGACAGACGAAATGTAATAGACTACATTTTTATAAAGGGAAACATCGAAACCAAACGTTATGGAAGTGTGTACGATACAAAAGGCTGTGAAGAAAATACGCTTTATCTGTCGGACCATAATCCGGTAATATGTACGCTTATTATTAAATAATTAAATATAACAAATGAAAAGAAAGTTTATAACATTAAATTCCACCTGTGTGCCAATCTCAATCGAAAATATAGATACCGACCAAATCATACCGGCACGTTTCCTAAAAGCCACAACAAGAGAAGGTTTTGGGAAAAATCTGTTTTGCGACTGGAGATACGACAAGCAGGGAAATGCAATAGCCGATTTTCCTCTAAATGACCCGAAATACGCGGGAGAAATATTGGTGGGCGGTAAAAATTTCGGCTGCGGTTCGAGTCGGGAACACGCTGCATGGGCTTTACAGGACTATGGATTTAAAGTTGTTGTTTCCAGCTATTTTGCCGATATTTTCAAAAACAATGCTTTAAACAATTTTGTTTTACCCGTACTTGTTTCCGACGAGTTTTTGAAAGAATTATTCGATTCGATCCATGATAACCCTAAAACCGTTGTAACCATAGATCTAAAACAGCAAACAATCACCAACAACTCCACCGGCAAAGCCGAACATTTCGATATCAATAAATACAAGAAAGAATGTCTGCTTAACGGATTTGACGATATTGATTATCTTTTAAACAATAAATCCGCAATTGAAGCCTGGGAAATACGCTCGATTGCCGACCGAAATTTGCCGAATCAATATTTTAATCAACTATGATTGAAGAAACAACAGAGAGGGTGTGAACCGATATTATGAATAAATTATCTCAAAAAGCAGTAATTATAGCAGGGATTATATTTGCCCTGTTTTTAGCATGGTATTTCAGCAATATTGTTACATATCTGCTGATTTCGGCGGTATTGGCTTTAGTGGGCAGACCAATAGTGAACCTCGCGGGAAAAGTCACCATAAAAGATAAAAAACTGCCGCGCTGGTTTTGCGCTGTCATTGGTCTTGTTACGATAATGTTTGTCTTTTACCTGTTTTTCTACTTTTTTATACCTCTGATAGTATCTCAAACCCAGTCGCTGGCAACTGTGGACATCTCCAAACTGATTGGTTTCCTGACGGAACCCTTCGCCCAGATGGAAATTTTTATCAACAGCGCCTTCCCGAAATCCAATTTTTCTTTTAACGAACTCCTTCTCGGTAAGGTGCAGTCGATATTCGACAGTTCTTTGCTGTTAAAGTCTTTTGGGTCAATCACAAACTTTGTGGTATCGATAGCTGTTGCAATCTTTGCAATCTCTTTTATCACATTCTTTTTCATGAAAGAAGAAGATTTGTTTATCTCCGGAGTTGTGATTATGTTTCCGGCGCAGTACGAACAGGGAATACGCCATGCGTGGAACAATGCCACCAAACTCTTGATGAGATATTTCATAGGAGTGTTCCTCGATATGTTCGCCGTGATGGTGGTGCTTACAATAGGTCTGAAATTTATTGTGGGAGTAAGTTTCGGCACAGCCATGCTCTTGGGATTGATAGCCGGAATTTTAAACGTTATTCCTTATGTAGGTCCTTTAATTGCAGCCGGAATCAGCATAGTGGTATCAGTAGCCGCAAATATAGAAATCACTCCTTTGGAACAATACTTGAGCATGGTTCTTAAAATTCTGACGGTATTTGTAGGCATGAAAATTTTAGATGACACCGTTTTTCAACCATATATTTTTGCAAACAGCATCAAAGCGCATCCTTTGGAAATATTTTTGCTCATACTGATTGCAGGCAGTTTTGCGGGAATAGCCGGAATGTTGATAGCCATACCCGCATATACAGTGTTGAGAGTCTTTGCAAAAGAGTTTTTCAATAAATTCAGAGTAGTACAAAAATTAACAGAAAGAATTTAGTACATTTTTAAAATATGAAGAAAAACAGCAAGATAAAAGTATTGAGGAAACCTCATCAGACAGTGAAATCTACAGTGTCGAAGACCCAGCTTGACAAATGTTACGCAGTTGTGCAGAAATTGCTTGGATTCATGGGTTTTGACCCCGAATTATTCGACATGTTTTCAAAGAAACAAAAAACGCAGCTACTCACCACCGAATATTCCGTACCTTGTGTTCACGCCCAAAAGGGTCACTATGTTCCTCGACAGTATATCGAAAATATCCGCAGGGATCTTCTGGATTTTATGAAAACCAACTATTTGGACGAATCCATAAAACTAACCTATATGGATGCGGCAACTTACGGATTATCCTTCCTGTTCAATGCAACGCTGCTGGATATGCAGGGACTGTTCCAAAACGAACAAAAACAATTTATAGAGCAGATAAAGGATCGATTCAAAAATCTTGACCTCCTGAATGAAGGAGGATTCGAAGACGTATTCAATGAAATGCTGTTTCAGGTAAGCCTCTATTCGCAAGTCAATTTCCGCACATACGGCTTTTGTCATAAATGGGAACCGTACCTGAAAGACACTACGGGATTCAGATTAACGTTTGAACTGACGTCCATGGAAAACGAACGCATCTATTTCACCTACAATGGTAAAAGCCGAATAGCGTTTCGTCTGCTTCTCGGACAAACAGCTAAATATGAGGCTTCCACTGCCGTGATTCGCAAAAGCAAACTGTTTCCGGACGCTAAATCCGATCGGAAATATAATATATATATTCAATCGCATGTTATACACCGGTTTAAAGAGCGCATCGATATTATGGAAGCAACCAACAGAAATCATATACTGCATGTTTCGCTGACATCTTACCAGTGTGTGGTACAGGGCGCGGGTGGACGTCTATTGCTGATGTGCAGCGTGCACGATACGCCGCTTGGATATTTCCCGTTTACCATACAGAACGATAATCTCTTTATACTCTCTTTCCTGCCGCTTGTCAGCAACATCACTCCCGAAGGGAATAAACTTTATAAACTCCTTAAACTCTGTAAAGAGGATTT
>JAISRS010000286.1 GCA_031273485.1 Prevotellaceae bacterium | reverse complement strand
GTTTTCAAGCAGTCGTTTTTTTAATTGCTGTTATTTTAACTCAAAGGGCGCAAAGAATTTCTTTTGCGACCTTTGAGTTAAAATAATTTCTTTACAAAGCGACATTTTGGAATACACCCATTTTACCTGACATTCCTCACTGATGAGGAATATTTTAAGAATACTTGATTTGATAAATATTGATGAAGATTTATAAAAACAATCCCCCAAACCGATATGGTGCAAAAATTCGTTATGTGACTAATTACAAGTTATATTTAAAAAAAATACTCCTGTTGTTTTTTCCGTTTTTCTTTCGATTTGGCTATATAAATTTTTTCTCCGGTGTATGGGTCTTTTTCCGTGTAAAATATGGTTGATGCGAGCGTCATCGGCGTTGGCGTAAAGCTTTGTACCTGTTCTAATTTATAGTGCATTTTCGACATAATGGAGGCAAGTTGTTTCATATCTTCGTCGCTGCAATGGGGCAATCCGGAGATGAAATACGGAATCAGTTGATATTGATAACCCTTTTGTTTGTTCAATTTGTCAAATACAGTTTTGAGTTTAACAAAAAGTTCAAAATCAGGCTTTCGTACCGAATCCAACACTTTGGTCGAAGTATGTTCGGGAGCAACCTTCAATCGCCCCGAAACATGATAATCCATAAGGGTTTCAAAATATCTTTTGCCGGTTTCATCAATAAATCCGTTACTGTTCAAAAACATATCATATCTTATGCCACTCCCCACAGATACTTTTTTTACTTTTGGATGCTGCCGCACAGCCTGATACAAATCCAGTAGCGGAGTATGATTAATATTCAGGTTCGGGCAAATTTTGGGGAACAGGCAGGATGGTCGTTTGCATTTTGCGCAGGCAACTGTGTTTTTGCCTGTTATTTTATACATATTCGCCGCCGGTCCGCCCAGATCCGATATGTGTCCTTTGAAATCCGGCATACCGGTAATTTGGTCTAACTCTCTAAGTATGGACTGTTTTGATCGGCTTGCAATAAATTTACCCTGATGCGCCGATATTGTACAAAAACTGCATCCTCCAAAACATCCGCGATGTATATTGATCGAGTGCTTAATCATTTCATAAGCTGGAATTTTCTTGTTTTTATAGCGTGGATGAGGCAGTCGGGTAAAAGGTAAATCGTAAATTTCGTCGAGTTCCTCGGTCGAAACAGTGGGATACGGAGGATTGACCACAATAGTTCTGTTTCCGCAGTTTTCCAACAATCTTTTGGGCGTCAAAACATTCGATTCGGTTTCTATCACTCTGAAATTTGCTCCGAATTTGTCTTTATCCCTGACACATTGTTCGTAGGAGTGGAGCGATATTGCATTTTCGGTAAATTTGTCCGAAATATCTTGAGGCACGGAAAAAGCTATTTGAGGAATATCGTATATTTGTTCCTTCGACGTGTTTCCGCCTATACTGTTCGCCATAAAGTATTTGGAAAGAGCTATAATCGGTCGTTCTCCCTGACCATAGACTATATAATCGGCGCCGGAATCAATTAAAATGGAGGGTTTAAGAGCGTTATCCCAAAAATCATAGTGTGTAAATCGTCTAAGAGAGGCTTCGATTCCTCCGATTACAATGGGGATTTCCGGATATAATTTTTTGAGGATTTGCGAATATACTGTTATTGCCCTGTCGGGTCTGGCTCCGGCTCTTCCTTCCGGAGTGTAGGCATCGTTGCTTCTGATGCGGAGATTGGCGGTATATCTGTTTACCATACTGTCCATTACTCCCGAATTGACGGCAAAAAACAGTTTAGGCGCTCCGAGTTTCCTGAAATCCCTTAAATCGTCCTGCCAATTGGGTTGAGGGACAATCGCCACTTTTAACCCCATTTTTTCGAGTACCCGTCCAATTACCGCAGTTCCAAATGCCGGATGATCAATGTAGGCATCGCCCGAAAAAAATATAACATCGGCTTGTTTCCAACCCAAATATTCCATTTCTTTTTTTGATGCAGGTAAAAATTTTCCGTCGTGAGTCATAAATTATGGATATTACAATCTTAAAAAACAGTTTGCCAATACGTATAAGTCCGTTCCGACAGCCGCAGGACGACAGTATTGACAATCGCAAAAGGAAACGAAATAATCCGGTCAATCGGTTGTTATACGTTCATAAACATCTTGTTATATGGCATTTAATATTTCCATCATTGCCCGACGGTTTTTGTATTCTGTCCTGTAGCGGGAAATCATTTCGGCTACTGTTTTGTCTCCGTTTTTGATTTTTCGCATTTTTTTCAACAGCTTGGCAATGTATTCGTAATGATTGCGACCGAGGTTATTTACCGCATACTTATCCACTACTTTTCTAAACAGTTCAAGCGTTTTTTCGGGATATGAAGCGGCAAATGCGGTATGGTATTCCTCCATCCGTTGGATAGTGATGTTTTTTTCGATGTATTGCAGCAGCCGTTCGGCAGATTTTTCGGCAACCAGCACATTAGCTACGGAACTGCGAAAATCATTGCTGTTTTTTTGATAATGCTGCAAAATATGCTCCAGCGCATCACTCCATTCATCGGGTGTAAATGTGGATTTGTAAACGACAAAATATTGCTTGTCGAAATACTGTTCGATAAATGCAAACGCAATCGACCGTATGGACGGAACATCTTTCTCTTTTTTAGCAATTTTAAGCAACAGTTCATTCCATCTTCTGTCATGATAATTTTTCCCATTCAAAAGAAAATCTTTTATCAACTTTTTGGCTTCCGAAAAATTCTGTTCGGCAAACCGTTTTTCGGCTACCTGATAACGGAAATCATCTATTTGCAGATTATTCTCAATGAGTGCATTTGCTTTTTCGGGTTGTTGGATTTTGTTGTAGAAATCTATTTCGCGTTGCAGAATTTTTTCGGCGGTGGATGAACTTTTATCTCCTGTTTGTTTCAGCAATTTTTCCTGCAAAGCGATAAACTCGTCGGGATTTTCCCGCATGGCAAGTATCGACAGTAAATCGTTGAACTTGTCGAACATCTCCGTTCCCGAATATTTGTCTTTTCCCATTTCGGACAGGCAGTA
>JAISRS010000242.1 GCA_031273485.1 Prevotellaceae bacterium | reverse complement strand
ATGTATATCCGGTGCATTGAGAAAATCAGCTACAGCCACTATATGAGGCTTTTTTTTCTTCTTTTTTGCTACAGCTTCGTAAATCTCGTTAGTCTCCGACGATGCTGCCGTTTCTGACCTTGCGTAAATCACCGCACGCTGAAAACGTTTGCGCTGCACTTTTTGCGCTTCTGTTGCTACAGTGCTTGGCACCGCTTTTTGAGACACTATCGTTTCTCCGTCAACTTGACGAAATAGCAGACCTCCGACGTCTCCGCTTAACCCTTGGGTTACCAAATTGTTTCTGGATATAGCCATAATTTTTTAATTTTTAAAGATTTTTATTGTTTAATTTATTAAAATTTTGTATTATTATTTGAAAATAAACGTTTTGACTGATGTTATACACAATTAATGTAGCAAACCGAATATTTTCGATTGATTTTCTTGATTTCGATAAGGGGATAATAACAGCACAACCCGCAATGTCTTGTTGCATATTTGAGTTATTTCCAATACCTTGCGCGCCATATAAATATTATAGTGTAGATTTTTTGATTTCCTTGCTGTAGGTCTCTCTCTCTCTCTCTCTCTCTCTCAAAAACCATGCCTCAGTAGCTGATTTTGTGCAACTAACTACTCTATTTTTGTGGCAATTATGTAAGAAAAAACAGTTCATTTTTATAATTTCGTTTTGTTATAAAATCTTTATTAAAAACTTTATTAAAATAATGGCGCAAAAGTAGTAATATTTTTTAATCCCACGCAAACATTTTTTTTAAAAAGTTGTTGATAATATCTTTTTGTCCGAATCAGGATTTATAGAATTGAAGGATTTGCGGGATTATGAGATGGTTACAAAGGAATAGAAAAAGTAGAATAGGTGTGATTTTTTCTGAAAATTGATTGAAGGATTAAAGGATAATCATCGCCCGCCGAACCACACGCGACAATAATATACATATATATACGTTGCACGGTTTTGTAACCCGTGCGAGCGCCGTCAGACAGATTTCAACTTTTCCGAAATGTAATAAATCGCATTAAATTTTCCGTTTCCGATTAGAAAATCCTATCTTTGCGGCGAAATTTAAAATATAAGATATAAGTGGTATCAGCTAATAATATAACGGTGAGTTTCGGAGGTTTTACTCTGTTTGATGAAATAAATTTTATGGTCAATGAGAATGACCGGATAGGGCTTGTGGGCAAAAACGGAGCAGGTAAATCTACTCTTTTAAAGATATTTATGGGTTTACAGCAACCTACCTCAGGACATGTTTCTGTTCCTAAGGATTTCACTATGGGATATCTTCCTCAACAAATGGCTGTTGCCGACCATAAAACGGTACTTGATGAAACAATGATAGCTTTTGAAGCGATCAACGCTCTGGAAGCCAAGATAGAATATCTCTCAAATCAACTGACCTCACGCACCGATTATGAATCGAATGAATACATCACCCTCATCGAAAAACTGCATGAAGCTACAGAACGTCACCATATTCTGGGGGGTAACGATAAACTCGGCGACACCGAACGCACTCTTCTGGGGCTGGGCTTCAAAAGAACCGATTTCAACAGACCCACATCCGAATTTAGCGGAGGCTGGCGTATGCGCATCGAACTCGCCAAAATATTATTGACCAAACCGCAACTGATGCTATTGGATGAACCCACAAATCATCTTGATATAGAATCCATCCAGTGGCTTGAGGATTACCTCGGAAGCTACTACGGAGCCTTGATACTCATCTCCCACGACCGGGCTTTTCTTGATGCCGTCACAAACCGCACAATAGAAATATCTTTGGGAAAAGCCTACGACTACAAAACATCATACAGTAAATACGTTGAATTACGGAAAGAACGAAGAGAACAGCAATCCGCCGCTTACGAAAATCAACGCAAAATGATTGAAAAAACGGAAGAATTTATCGAACGGTTTCGTTACAAGGCAAGCAAGGCGAATCAGGTACAATCGCGCATTAAACAGCTGGATAAGTTGGAAATCATTGAAATAGATGACGAAGATACTACAAAATTGAACATAAAATTTCCGCCTGCGCCCCGTTCGGGCAGAGATGTGTTCAAGGCAATCAATCTTACAAAAAAATATGGCGATCACACCGTTTTTTCGCATGTCGATCTGCTCGTCGAACGCACTGAAAAAGTTGCGCTTGTGGGACGTAACGGAGAAGGAAAATCAACGCTTTCAAAAATAATTGTGGGAGATATTCCTTACGAAGAAGGAGAAGCTATCGTTGGTCACAACGTCAAAATAGGATATTTTGCGCAAAATCAGGACGATTTGATGAATGATAACGACACAGTGTTCGAAACTTTGGATAAAATTGCAGTGGGAGATATTCGTTCAAAACTGAGAGATATACTGGGAGCATTTCTTTTTCGCGGCGACGATGTGGACAAAAAAATCAAAGTCCTGTCGGGAGGCGAACGCTCGCGTCTGGCTATGGCAAAACTGATGCTTGAACCTTACAACCTTTTAGTACTCGACGAACCCACAAATCACATGGATATGCGTTCGAAAGACATACTGAAAAACGCCTTGGCGGCATACGATGGCACATTAATTGTTGTATCCCACGACAGGGAATTTTTAGACGGATTAGTCAATAAAGTTTATGAATTTAGGGATGGAACGGTTAAAGAACATTTAGGCGGCATATACGAATTTTTGGAACACCGAAAATTAGAAAATTTAAATGAACTTGAACGCAAATCCGAATTAAACAAACCAAAAGAAATCAAAAATCTACGACTAAAAGACCCCGAAAAAAAAGAATTTGAACGACAAATAAAAAAGATTGAGGAAAATATAAAAATTGTAGAAGAAAATATCGGAAAATTAGAAAACAAAATATCGGAAATGGATATTTCACTTTCAACCGGGACCTTGCACGAAATGGATTTTTTTGAGAAATACGAACAAACAAAGAAATTGCTTGCAGACGAAACAGAAAAGTGGGAATCATTGTTTGAACAGCATGAAACACTCGTAAATAATTTAAAATGACCGAAATTTTCGATATAAAATATTGAATATATTAATGCTTGAAATAAACAGAAAAGAAATGTTTGAAGACCGTTTCCGGCAGGGAGAGTTAATATTAATGACATTAATCGCTTCGTTACGGAATCTCATAAAAATATTTTTTATATAATAAAATAAATGAAAATAAATAAAACTGATATACATGATATTATCAAAAAGTAATCAAATGATTTTTTTATATTATTTGTTGTTTTCGAGGTTTTATAATACCTTTGCCAACAGTTTTATTTACCTCACACTTAATTGTGCCGGACATTTAAATGGTTAAAAATAATAATTATACCGATAAAGAATTAATCGCTATGTTCCGTAATCCGGCGCAGAAAAGTTATGCTTTTAACCTAATCACCCGGAAATATCAGGAAAGATTGTACTGGCACGTACGAAAAATAGTAATATCGCATGACGATTCGGACGATTTGGTTCAAAATACATTTTTAAAAGCATGGGAAGGATTGGAATCGTTTAGAGAAGAGGCACAACTGTTTACCTGGTTATATCGCATAGCTACAAACGAAGCGCTGACATTTTTAAGAAAAAAAAGAACAAAATTTTTCTTACCTTTGACCGACGTAGAAAATCAATTAAGCAACACTCTTGAGAGTGACAGTTACTTTAGCGGTGACGAAATGCAAATGAAACTACAAAAAGCAATACTCCGGTTACCGGAGAAACAAAGAATAGTGTTTAATATGAAATATTTTGATGAAATGAAATACGAAGAAATCTCTTCCATACTTGGAACATCGGTAGGAGCATTAAAAGCCTCCTATCATCACGCAGTCGATAAAATCGAAAAGTTTTTAAAAGAAAATTAAACCTTTAAAGAATATAATTGTCTAACATCTTACAAAAATGGTAAAGCAATGTTTAATAATGAATTAAAAAAGAACCCTTTTGCTACTCCGGCGGATTATTTTGATAATCTGCCTACAAAGATTCAAAACAGATGCATAGTAGCGAAAAAAAGACAAAAAACAGGATTTGTCCCAAAAATTGTATTTGCAGGAGGAATCGCCGTGTTGATGTTTGCATTGTTTCTGTCATATTTGACTACTGACAAAGAAAACTCCGGCGTCCAAACAGCAGATATTTTACCTGTTGATAATCAGGAACAGTCGCCATTAGAAAATTATTTAAAAACAACTTCCAAAAAAATTATTAATCAAGATGCTATGATTGATTATATTGCATCAAGAAATGTTAATATAGATTATATGTTACTCGCAAAATTTGATTAATTATTTATTTACATACATGGAAACATTCATTGGTTTACATATTGTCAAAAGCAATAGTAATGAACGTTCTATGCGATAATTAAAAATAAATTGTTCATACATGAAAAATTTAATAGGATTTATTGTATTATTAGGACTAAGCGGAGAAATTTATTCGCAACAAATTAATGTGTACGAAAGTTACGTCGATACGATTCTCGACGGCGGACATTTGCAAATGAGCATAAAAGCTATAGAATCGTATCCGGGAGGGTTTTCCAATTCCAATATTATCAACGATTTTGATAATAATACAAAACAAAAGTTTCACGAACCTGCTATCAATCGCGAAGAATTGGAACGCAGAAAAAAAGCGGAAAGACTTAGAGTAAAAAAAGAAATTGATTCTTTAAGAGTTGTTGCATATACCTATTCCATAGGCTTGACCGAAGCCGAAGCCTCAATCTTCTGGCCCCAATACAACAACTATAAAGACAGCCTTGATAAAATTCTCGAAAAAAGAGATGTCGTGGTCAGTAAAATATGCAACCCTTACGAAACTTTTACAGACAGTCAATACGCCACGTTTATTGATACTTACTTCAACTCTTTTGAAGAAGAAGCAACTTTGGCAAAACGATACAAAAATAAATTCAGAGCCATTTTAGGCAATAAAAAACTCCCGCTTCTGTATCGTACGGAATATCTTTTTTCAAAATGG
>JAISRS010000224.1 GCA_031273485.1 Prevotellaceae bacterium | reverse complement strand
TAACGGCGGAATACTTTGATGGAACGGGTACTCCGCCCGGCGAGCCTTCGCCGTTCATAGCTTATGAGAAACCCCTTGGAAACACAATAAAACCCGTTGTTCTGCATGGCGATGAAATTGCCGAGGAAATAAAGACGGACGCTGACCTTGAGCCGGGCAAACACTATATCTGTCTTGCGCTCGAAATTGTGAATAAAAACCTCGCCAAAGGTTACTACAAAATAGGCTGCAATATCGCTCTCAAAGCAAAAGTCCCCGATTGGGTCGAGGAGCGGGACGCGGCAGGCCCTGCGGAGCTAAGGCAAAGCAACAGACAGGGAGAGATTACTATTGCTTGATATAGCAGGGAATGGAATAAGGACATGAAAGGAAAAAACATTTATATAATCTTAATCGCTCTCTGCTTATTTTCTGCATGCGGCAGCAAAGGACGGATAATACGAAAACCGTTTCCTGTTCCCAAGAATACAGAGAGTATTGACGTAGATATGCAACATGTGATAACTCCAATTTACATTTATTGGTCATCTACTATATCTGAAAGAGGTTTTGCGCAGGATAAAAACGGGATGTACGATAATGTACCTGAATTTAATATTTTTCTCAACACTTTCAAAAAGACATTGAATTTCTTTAGGCCGAAATATTATACACTACAGAAAGACACTTCTGCTTGGTTAAAGTGGAAAGAAGCGTTTGCATTTGCTCCGGATAAAGAATCTTTCTATACAGCTATACTTGGCGGCAGTTTTGAGAACAGAATCGGCCCATTGACTATGCTGTATCAGGAAAATCGTATAGATTCGTCACAACTTACTGTGGTTGTAAGCGATTTACAGGAGCAAGGGCTTAATAACACTAAATTAACGGCAAGAATACGTGAAAACCTTTTGAGGGATATAAACTGCGGCGCGGCTGTGATTGCGTTTAAGCTGCCTTTCTGGGGTACTAATTGGAAGCCTAATCCTGAACGCATGGGAGAAGAAATGCAGGATATAGTAAGCGGAGACCGATTGCCGCTTTATCTTATTGTTACCGGACCAAAGAATCATTTAAATAATTTTCTAAAGAATTTTATCAAAAATGGAGAAGGCCGCGGCATTGAATACCATATACTATCAACAATAGGAGCAGGTGATTATAAAACATTGTATGCGACCGATATAGACGTTCCAATGAGCGCTTCTATTCGAGATGTGAAAGATATTGACAAAAACAATAAAAGAGTCCTTAATGACATCTGGAATATACGGGTTAATGATAAACCGGATCGAATTTGGAATTTACGGGATCAAACAGATTCTATGGTTGATTATTTTATACAAGATGATGGTGAATATATTGATAAACCGCTTAATTTAAAGTTGCTTCAATACAGAAAGATTGGAGGCGGGTCAAAGAATGGGCATAAATTGTGGCAGCTTAATTTTGGTTTTGATATGCCAACGGAAGTTGATGCCTCACGTCTTGAAGTAAAAATAGAGAATTATACTTATCTTGTATCTGAAAAGCAGGAAAGATTTTGGAAAGATGGTGAAGCACAGCTTTTACGTGATATTGAAGCGCGAGTTTCAGAAATAAGTATAAATGGTGTACGAAAGGGAAATGTTTCTGTATATCCGCATGATATAAGGAAGGGACTTGTAGAATCTTCGGTAATTTGTTTTAATCTAAAAGTGCTTGTTAAGCAGGATAATATACTGCCGGATTGGGTGCATGATTTTAACGATTCGTCTGGCGGAAAAGCAAAGGACAAAACACAGGATTTTATAGCTTTTGTAAATTTGTTTTTGGGAATTGCAAGCCCGGATGTAATTTTGGATATACCGGTTGTATTATTTGATATGCCGGGAAAAAATAATTTTAAGGAGTGATTTTATGAAAATGTCTACGAAAAATCTTATTCGATCATGTATAACCTATGTCGGAGTGCCTTTGGTGATTGTCATAGCTTCGATGCGAATGGAATTGGTCTACATTGATTTGGAAGAAGGTGTTAATGATGAGGCTGTTAATTTTTTTACTACAGTTTTTTTGGCTTTTTTGTTGCCTTTTGCTATCTACCTTGGGTTCTTTGCGTTTGAAAGACGTAAAGCCAATAATCGTCCTACGATAAGGTATCTTGGAATGCGCCCCCGTGTAGTTTGGGCGGGTATTGCCTTTTTTATAGGTTTTGTGGTTGTATTTGTCAGCATGTATTTAGCCGTTGATTCTGGTATCGATTCGGTTTTTATTGCGTATATATCGGAAACAGGTATAATCTTGGTTGTTAATTTAGTTGTAAATGCGGTAAGTTTTACCGTTTTTAAGCCCCGCGCATAGATTTTTATAAGGATAGAGTTTATGGATAAAACGATGATTGATGTAGTAGTAACAGTAGGCGGCACAGGCACGCAAGTCGGCACGTTAATAGGGCTTCTGTATCCCGTTTTGAATCGCCAAAAACCGTTTCAAATGTTTATTTTGGACAAGGATACAACGAGCGGCATATACACGGCCTGTGTAGATGCCAATGAAAAATATAAGCATTATGATGGTTTGTTGCCGATCCCCGGCGCACCGGCTAAAAACTATACTCTTGACCCTAGTGTATATCAGAATCTACAGAAATTTGTAGACTTTGCCAAAAATCCAAATTATACGGTTATGCACTTGATCGGTAACGATAAGTCCATAAAAGACATGGCCGCTATGTGCTGGACTGAAGACAAGAGAATTGAACCTATGCACGATGGGAATAACAGGGACCCGTCACGGGGAAGTCTTGATGTATATGCCTGTCTGGAGCACTTGAAAGACAGTAGCTTTTACAAAGAGATTAAGAAACTAAACGATGATAAACATAAAGTTAGGATAGTGATTGTGGGCGGGATTACGGGAGGAATGGGAACTTCATTAATCATACCTCTTTTGGAAAAGCTGAATATGAAAGAAAGTGATGATTCGCAACAAACAGGTATAGCCATAGATATAGACCTTGTTTTGCTCGGCCCTTATTTTGGTATTCCTGCCAATGACGTAAACGTAATTGGCACAAACCGGGAGGCTTATTTCCGAGCGGCAGCCCAATTGGAAGAACTTGCTTCAACTCTAAAGCAGGATTCAAAGAATGTTAAGCGTGTGTACTATGCCGCAATGCCGCAATTTGATATCGATACTTGCGGTGAATTCAAAATAAACGGAGCAGGACCAAGAAAATTCCATCTTATCGAACTATGTGCGGCATTAGCTTGTTTTGACCTAGATGAGAAAGCGGATGGCTTTTATCAGACGGTATTCCCTGATAGTTTGATAATTGATTGGGCAGAAATACCATTGGGAGAAGATATAGAAAAAAACGCTAAAAACCTTATGCGTCTTATCAGCGTTTTGGCCTTTGGATTAAGGGCGGATTTGGATGATTTTTGTGAGGGTAGAAAAAACAGGCAGGTATTCTTGAAAAAATATATTGCCAAATATAGTATGTATGGCAAGACGATTGGGAATATGCGAGGTTTGCTTAAATTATGGCTTCAAACACTCGGTTCATTTGTGGACATCTGGATTCAAATAAAAGAATACACCCGTTTTGGCGAAACAAACAAAAAAGAGTTTGTTAGATTTTTTGATAAAGATGAATTGCAAAAAATAAGACGATGTATAGATGAACCCAATTATCGAAATGATTGGCCAATGCTCCCTGATAAACAGTTAACATGGAATAATATTGTATATGCGACTAGTCCATATGCAAAGAGAAATGAGGTTGGTATAGCTGACGGTCCGGATGCTAAAGAAATATTGGCTGAAATGATAAAAGATATTTTTAACAAAATTGAGGAGTTTAATAAATGATACTTACATCCTATGAAACAAAGGGAAAAGCCGGCGATGGTACCGCACCTGAGGCAATGTGGCGGAGTGGAGATATTCCCACTAAACTGACGGCCTGTCATGAAGAGACAGTGCAACATGCAGAAGAGAAACATGCAGAAATGGACGTTGCGACACCACCGCCGGACAATATGCGCTCAAATCCGGCTGATCGTATTTTACGCTTCAGAGAAGAAATTGAAGGAAAAAACTCGGGTAATAAATTTATGCAGAGCGCAAAACTTTTAATAAGTTGTATTCTGGCATCGGTGTATGGCGATAAAATTGAAATAGTGAAAGAGAATATACAAGAATATGATACCAAAAAGCTTGGACTTAAATATTTTCTTGACAAATTGAAAGAATCGCTTAAGACAGGCGATAATATCTACTCTTTACGTAACAGAGAAGGCCGGTTGGTTGGCCTTTTATCATCAGAAGGTCCGATTCCTGTGCTGGAGAATCCTTTTACACCACTGGGGCTTACGTTTAATGATGGAACATTAGAAGATATAATTAAAGGATTGGAGCACCAACACCGAGGGATATTAGCTTATTGGTTTGATACGCAGAAAAACACCCGAAGTCCATTTTATCCGTATATTTTTTCTACTGCAGATAACGGCACTGTGTACCGTCAGATTTATGCGCGCGTGAACGATGAAGAATTTTTTGATACACCAAAAGAAGCGTTTGAAACACCACCTGGTGACGGAATTGGAAGTTTTCCAATACTAAAGCATGACTGTGAAATTTTTAATAAAAACATCTTGATTTTGCCTATCTATGACGAGAGTTCGTCTCCAGGATATTATAGAATTAAAGCCCCAACCATAAAATTAGGTGATCAGACTTATGCTTTTCTACCACCGTTTTCGAAAAAAGCTATAGAAAATACGGATAACGAAGATTTTTCTATTGAATCCCTCGAACTTGGTAGACAGGAAAGAAATAGCGATAAATTAAGTACCGTTGAACTGCGTTGCAAAATACAAAACGGCGGTCTGACTCAAAATGTACTAAAAGTCTATAAAAAAGAAGATATGCGTTACTTCCCACGTTTTCCTACACTGGATGTCTATGGACCTGCACCGCGTTATGGATGGATAGCAAGGCGTAATCTGGATAACTTAAGTCATATACCATCTCCGCTTGCAACCAATGTTAAAGAAGCTATTTCATTACAAGACATTTTCTTTGATAAAATTAAATTCAAAGATACAGGAGAGTTTTATGAAATTTATCAAGGACCAATTCCGCTTTGGTTGACAGCTATGTATAAAGGAGATGTGCTTGGCGCTATCCCGGTAAGAGTTGTTGATAAAAAAGATACAAGTGATTGGGAGTCTATGCCGAATTTTATTCACGAAAAACCGGATGCTGGTACATTAGAAGTTGCCGCCGACATTGGAAGTTCGCGAAGTGCAATAATTTTTCGGAACCGAAGTGAGGATGATGTGGATTCTGTTTTAGTAGAAGAAAAACAGGTATCAAGTATTGCCGTTAGTTCTTTGAGTGCTGATACTGAAGCAGATTCAAAATTTGGGAATCTATACTTCATCCATCGCGAACAAACTAAGATAGAAGGAAAAACCGCGTTCGGTATTTTAACAACTAATATTTTTCCAACTATTGATAATATTGAATTATATCGTTCCGGAAAATTGATTTTGTTGAATTCCAATAATATCGTACAAGCCAATCTAAAAAAAATTTACTCGGATATAAAAGCCGGTAAAGATAAAAAGCAAATGAAGATGTTTGCCGAGGCCATGCTTACAATGATTATTGACAGAGCTATTCACAAACGATGTTCGACCATTCACCTTCGCCTCTGTTATCTAACGGAAACTTATAGTGTAATATCTGAAGCTTGGAGAGTTGCGATAGATAAATGTACTAAATTTTTCCCAACTCTTTCAGATATTAAATTGGAAGATATGATGTACCTTCCTGAATCCCTTGCGACAGCGAATTCGTTATTAAAGGATAAGACTTTTCGAGCAGAGTCCGGGGCGGCAATAATTGATATCGGGGATTTATCTACAGATATTGCTCTATTTCAAGAAGAAAATAGACAGATTCGTCTTAAAAAAAATTGTTCAATATTTTTTGCCGGGCGGCAAATTCTTCTTGATTCTATATGGGACTATCTGAAATTTTCCGGCGCGGAAGTTGAGAGTCTATTAAAGCAAGATAATGGTAATGATGTAAGTGATATAATTAGACATTTGAAAGATGCATTACAAGAACAAAAAAATAATCCTACTGGAAGTATGCCTGATAATGTCCGCCGTAACTTTCTATGTATTATGAGTGATTTTAAGGATTGGGAGACCTTGCCAGTCGAGTTGCAAAATCTTATTGATATTTGCTATTTAACCGAAATTGTTATTTTGAAAAAGCTTCTAAACGGTACGGCGTCAGGTAGCGGTACTTTTAATGTCTACTTATTCGGCGGTGGAAGTTCATTATTCGGTGATACGGATAGATATGAATGGGGAAAAATATTTAATAGACCCTGTGTACCGCATCGTCGCACAGGGGAAGCAGATAGACTTGCAAGGGGATTGCTTGAAGATATACAGCCCTTATTACAATTTGCTGCAAAGGAAGCCAAGGAGAAAGCTAAAAACTTTAGCATTGAGAATGATGACGATACAATACAACGAACGAACATAAATGTTTCTGATGATGAACTTAAAGGAGCATACGCCGATTTTTTAAAGGAAGCAAATATTTTTAAAAAAACTTGGAAAGTGCTTACATCGACTGATACTCCTTTACATCCAGGGAGGTTGTTTAACATTAAAACAACGAAGAAAGATGTATGGTCATATGGCGATATCGAAAACCCGAACATTTACAGTATTGCTTATGGCAAAGCTATAGAATTTGCGCGACAAAGCGGAGTAGAGGATACGGAAATATTCAAAGTCCTGTTTGCGTACAAGATCGCATACGAAAGCGCGGTTGAGTTTTACAAACGGAGAGCAAAATGAAATCAAGATACTGGCTTTTAGTATTTCTGTTCGTTAAAATCTCTTTACTTGCAGGGGCGCTAGGTGTTTCAGATTCACACATTGAAGATGAAATAACCGATATTCAAAAAAAGATGTTTGTATTTAAGCAAAAAATGATCGATTTTGAAAACAAAATGACCGAACTTCAAATGGAACTGGACGCAAGTCCCAAAACGGCCGATTTCGAAAACGGAATGAATGAACCTCAAACGATACTGGACGCAATCTCCACCAAAACGGCCGATTTTGAAGACGAACTGGACGCATTAAAAAGAGAAATGGACGAATTTACCCAAAAAATAGAGGGCATTGATGGCTTTAAAAATAAATCATCCAAAGTTAAACCTTCCATATTTAAAAATTTAATAACCAATTTAAAAAAGAAATCAACTGAATCACAAAATAAAACAACCAATTTAAAATATAAATTGACCGAACTTCGAGATGAAACAACCAAGTTTAAAGAGAAATTGACCGAACTTAAAGATAAATCAACCAATTTAAAAAGGAAATTAACTGAACTGCAAAATGAAACAAACAATTTCACAACAAAATTATCTGAAGTTGATACAAAGTTATTTCAAACTAGCATAGCCGATTTTAAAAGGAAATCATCCGAACTTAAACATATAATGTTTGATTTTGAAAATAAAATAACAGAACTAAAAATGCACATACTTATTTTTGATTCTGAAAAGAGAATCATATTTATTATTGCTATAGTTACGGCGGTAATTTTTTTACTATTCGTTATTTGTATTTTTCTTGTTTTCCATAACTTGAGAAAAGATATACCAAATAAAGATATATCAAATATAAAAAGCGACATAGCTGTTGATAGCCATAGGAGTTTAAATAAGAAATCGGAAGGCCGTTACGAAAGTAGGATTGATACGAAGCCGAGGGGCGAACAAAATAATTTTGGTAGTGGTAATCAGCAGTCTGAAAGTTCAAATAAATGGATGGATTCGGGCGCGTATGCCCCTCAATCGAAAAAATCTTTTTCCGAGTTGTATTTATCCGAAAAAGAACGGGAGAGGCGGCTGGCCGATAATCCTAACGAGGAATATTTAGATTTAACGGAAGAGAGCGCACAGAAACTATTCGAAAATCGTGATGTAGCCTTAAAGTTTGAAAAAAAAGGAGGCCGCTACTCTGCATCTTATATATTGGTAGATGAAAAATTATTGTACCTCAATTTTTATAAATACAACAATCAATCTTCTCAAAAAATCAAAGTCACGGAATCGATAAGAAAAGCATATGATATAACAAGTGGAATTTCATCTGGATTTATCAAAACCTGTAATCCTGCTCATATGGAATTTGACGGTACTAGATACACGATTCGAAAAAAGGGGGAACTTTCAATTGTATCGAACGTATAATGATTGGACTATTGCTGTATCCTTATGTAGTCGATTTCAATGGGATTATACAATATCGACTTGAAGTGTTGATAAACGATAAAATATGCAAGTATTAATACATGGAGGCTTTCAAAAATGCGTAAAAAAGCATACGTTATATTAGCGGTATTTATACTTTCTTCATGTTCACAAATGACAAAGGATAGATATTTGTCAGAATATAAAAGTTTTATACAACA
>JAISRS010000181.1 GCA_031273485.1 Prevotellaceae bacterium | reverse complement strand
CCCATGGCGCCCGAAACAACCTGCATGATTCCCGAACGATAACGTCCCGCGTCAATTTTGTGCATACCGCTTCGTCCTGTCGGAAAAAGCGCTGCGTGCCAACCGAATAAACGTTCTTCTGTGAGTGGTTGCCGGTAATTTTGAGTGGCGTCCAGCATCATTTCCACTACGCCTTCCACGTTTCTGTCGGCAGGAACTAATCCGGCGACATCCATTCCCAAGCGCCTCGCAATGGACGAGCGCACTTGATTGTAGTTCAGCTTTTCGCCTTCAATTTCCGATGATTTCAACACATCAAGCGTTAAGGTATTGAGTGACGCTTCTTTTTGCAGTGAGAAACCCAATGCGCTCATTTTACCTGTCAGTTTGCCCTGTAAATGACGAACTTCTCCGAATACGGCGGCGACGGCTTTGTCCTGCCATGTAAACTGCGTCCATTTCGGATATTGATAGATGTATTTTGCCATTACATTTTAATTTTGCGGCAAAGGTACAATTTATTTTCCGCATTTTTGCGGAGAATAGCGTGTCTATTCTCCGCAAATCTTTTTTAGCCATGAATTAGAGAACGGCGTTACAAATTAATTTAGTTGCCGAAAGCATAAGTTCGGCGAAGCCAATCAGTACGAATGTGGGACGGAAAGAGTAAGGTTTCAGGGTGTCTGATACGGTAGCGTCAGAGTGTTTAAGGACTTTAAAGACCTTAGCCGCTCATTTTCTAACGACGAAGTGGAAATCTTCGGAAGAAAGAAGCAAGAAATATTGGAGCTACTATTTCCTGATGCTTGGAGCTATAGCTCCAAGCATCAGGAAATAGTAGCTCCAAGCATCAGGAGGTAGTAGCTCCAAGCATCAAGAGGTAGTAGCTCCAAGCGGCTGAAGGTAGTAGCTCCAAGCGGCTGGAGATTTTGGCGTCTCGTTTAATCTGATAAATAGCGTTTAATATGAATAGCTTATCGGCATTAGTGCTGACCTTTGCGTTTGCATTCCGCGAGGTTGGTCACAACATATGAAATTCCCAATATAATTTAATATTACTCAAAGACCGTTTCATCGACTCATTCCATCGCATTTATAACGCATCCAGTTCAAACACAAGTTTCGGATTAAGGGCATAGCATCCCCGTTCCACACGGACGAAGGTGGCTCGGCTGTAGGGCGAATCTTTAAATACTTCGTTTTGAGCCAGGACGCTGTTTATATAAGAGCGTTTTTTGCGATATGGCGGCAGCACTTCGTCGGGTATCATTGATGCAAACTGTTCCATGGCGTACATGTTGAACTCTGTGACGGTGTATTTTTCCGTATCCGAAAAAGCATATTCCACTTTTACGGGATGAATGTCGGTAAGGTTACGCATCAGCAATATAAGGAAAAACAACATGCTGTGCGACCCTACGCGCACCTGTCGGTCGTCCAGATCATATACAATTACTTGCGGGCGTATTTTTTCCCAGCAGCGTATCATGGTTTGTTCGTCGGCGAGTTGCGACTGTTTGTGTTTCTGCCGTTTATTTTTCATATAGCTATCCAGCAGATAATCCACCGGAAGCCGCTGCATTTTGTCGGAAAGTTTAAGCGAAGCGCCCTGTTGCAGCAGTTCCAGCGACAGTTCCGACTGACCGTGATACAATGCCAGCATCAAGCCCGAAACGCCGTCTTCAACCGTGAAATCCACTCCGTATTTCCGCACAATCGCCATTATTTGGGGTTTATTGCCCAGACGCAGATTTTTTTCATATTCCTTCCTGTCGGCGCGCAATTCTTTCATATACAGTATTGCCCTCATGAATTGCAACTTGGCTAATTCGTTCACCCAATCGAAACACCGGTGATTAACCGCATATTGGAACAGTTGTTTACGTTCGCGTTTCACCTCCGCTTCTTTCTTTGCGGGGTCAAGCGCAAGGGTTTTGATTGTTTCCAGCTGTTCGGGGCTGATGTATTCATATCCAAGGTATTTTGCGCGTATTTGTTCAGCCTGTTCGTGTTTGCCCTGTTCTTCGAGTCGTTTAGCTTCGTCGAGCCATTCTTCCACCGACGATTTCACTTCGCTGACCTGAATTTCGGTTCTGGTTTCCTGCATCTGCATCAGCATCAATGCCGGATGGTCGGCGCGCTGTTCAAAGATGTAAATATTTTTTATGGCTCTTGTAACCGCCACGTAGAACGAATTGATATAGAATTTATAAATCTCCGCGTCCTTGTCATGTTTATCTCCCGAACGATTATATCGTAATGTTTCCTGTCGGAGGTCGTCAATAGTTACTCCGGAGATAATTTCACGAAATTCGGCTTCGTGACTTGATATGAAATCGGTCAAAATCACATTTTCGTATTCCAGTCCTTTAGCTTCCTGAACGCTGAATATCAATGGGGTTTTGAAAAACTTCGCAGCCTTGGCTTTTTGTGTGTTATCGGGAACAATCACAGCGTATTTGGTGCTGTTTTGGGTACGTCGGTTCAATTCCTTTTTCTTTTTTTCGTCATTGGCATAGAGCAGAACTTCGCCCTGCACTTTGCTCACCGTATCAACCATATAGTTACTTTCACGGTCGATAGAGCCGAAGCGCGTGATTTTGATTTTTAGCAGATTATTGCTCAATTCCACTACTTTGAGGCTGTTTCTGTAGTTGGTTTGCAGTATTTTGATTTGTTTGTCTTTACCCTCGTTTTCTTCGTAAAAATATGTTTTGATTTTGCTCCACGAAAAGAAGTTCGGATGCACAATCTGATTACTGTCGCCGGTGAGGATAAAATGAGATTTTTGTTTCAGTGAAGCAAGGATACATTTCATTTGGATATTGGTAATATCCTGAACTTCATCAACCATGATATAGTCGTAGCAGGGTCGCACTTTTTCCAGATATTGATAGCAGAGGATATTGCTGTCGTACATTTTTTCATCTTTCAGCCAGCTTACATATTTCAGAAAAAGAGGGTAGAGGCGTTCCCGTTCCTGTAGCGAAAATATTGACTGTTTGACGCCCAAATCCATATATTCCTGTTGCGACAGCCATGCGGCATGTATCGGCGAGCCGGTAATCACTCCTTTAAATTCCTCGAACACCCGATATGGTTCGTTGATTTTAACCGACTGTGCATAGCGATTGAACCAGGCTTCAAAGTGTTTAAATTCGATTTCTTTGCCTTCGGGTTTTTGCCACAGCGACAGATATTCTTTCAGCGACAAGAAATCGGTTTCCTGAAATTCGTTGTCGTATCCCAACGAATAATATATGTTTGAGGCGTTATCTACTAAGTATTTCGACAGGGAAATATAAGCTACATTTCCGTGCAGGCTTTTCAGTTTTTCCAACACCAGCGCCGTTTTACCGCTGCCTGCCGAACCCACAATAATCAGGGGCGGCTGCACAGTATATATTGCCTGTTGAAAATCGTCGAACGAAATGAATTTGTTTAATGTATGGATCACCTTGCGTTTGCTGTTGAGATAGCTTAGTTGAGCGGACACATTGTCTGTTTCTGTTTCGGGCGATTCAACCGGCACAAAATTGTCTTCATTGATAGATGCTCCGCGCAAAAAACGGCTGCGAGCGTAATTGTGGTCTTTAATAATTTCCAGCAGCAGGATATATTTCTTGTCCTCGTAGGTTACAAAATTGAACAATAGCCTGTCGCGAATATCCAAACGGGCGCGGTAAAATCCCGTATTCGGCATTTTGCGCACATCTGCGCTTTTGAAATCTCCCGATTGCAGTTGTTTAACTGTTTTGGGAAAGGTCTTTTCAACCAAATGTATATTTAAATCGTTGTGATATAATAAATCAAACATTTTTATAAATTTTATATTACTACTTATTCTTTTAGTTCATATTCTCCGTTTAAAGAGTTGTTTTACACGCTCAACAAACATATAAAAAGGTGTTCCGCCCCGCTCTTTTCGGTTAATCACGAAAAACAATTAATCACGAAACCCGATTATTGCGTCTGTCGTCAGAGTTCATCTTCATTTTATCGTCATTTCATCGTCACTGTGGTCATATTCCGATCCACTTTATCGAGTTTCTCGCGCAGAGCTTTCACCGCACGGAACAATCGCTTTGTTATTCCCATTCTATTGTTGCCGGCGGTTTGGAACTTATGTCGTAAACAACTCTGTTTATTCCTCTCACCCTGTTTATTATCTCATTCGATACTTTTGCGAGGAACTCGTATGGCAAATGCACCCAGTCGGCAGTCATTCCGTCGGTGGAATGTACGGCTCGCAGCACGACAGTGTATTCATACGTGCGTTCATCGCCCATTACTCCAACCGATTTCACCGGCAGAAGTATAACTCCCGACTGCCATATCCGGTGATACAGGTCGGCTTCCTGCAAGCGCGCCGTAAATATACTGTCGGCTTCTTGCAGCAAAGCGACTTTTTCGCGGGTTATTTCGCCCAATATCCGTATTGCCAGTCCGGGTCCCGGAAAAGGATGACGATTAAGAATCAAGGGTTTTAATCCTAATTCCTTGCCCACGCGTCTCACCTCGTCCTTAAACAGCAGGCGTAGAGGTTCAATCAGTTGCAGATTCATTTTTTCGGGTAATCCTCCCACATTATGATGCGATTTGATGGTTGCCGACGGTCCGTGTACCGATACGGATTCTATGACGTCGGGATAGATTGTACCCTGTGCGAGCCACTTTATATCTCTCAGTTTGCGAGCTTCTTCGTCGAAGACTTCAATAAAATTTCGTCCTATGATTTTACGTTTTGTTTCGGGGTCGGAAACCCTGTTCAGGTCGTTGAAGAATTTTTCCGATGCATTGACTCCTATAACATTTAATCCCATTTCGTTATAAGCCTCCATTACTTCGTTAAATTCGTTTTTCCTCAATAACCCGTGATCCACAAACACGCATGTAAGGTTCTCTCTTATGGCTTTATGCAACAGCAGCGCCGCAACCGAAGAATCCACTCCTCCGGAGAGAGCCAGAACGACCTTGTCGGCATTGAGTTTTTCCCTTAGATTTTTGATTGTACTTTCCACAAACGACGCCGGAGTCCAGTCCGCCCTGCATTTGCAAATGTCTACAGCGAAATTTTTCAACAGCAAAACGCCGTCGGTACTGTGAGTTACTTCGGGATGGAACTGTATGCCCCAGGTTTTTTCGCCTTCGATACGAAAGGCTGCTACCGGAATATTCTGCGTGGCGGCAACTACCTTAAATCCATCGGGAAGACGAGTTATTGAATCTCCGTGCGACATCCATACCTGAGAATGAACGTCCATTCCGCGCATTAATTCATCCGACGGATTCAGCGTATCTAAATTCGCCCGTCCGTATTCTCTGTGTTTCGATGCCTGCACTTTGCCGTTTTGCAGATGCGTCATAAGTTGAGCGCCGTAACATATCCCCAGCACGGGGAGTTTTCCTCTGAATTTTGTTACATCATAACTCAAAAAATCAGCGTCGTTGACGGAGCACGGACTGCCCGACAGGATTATTCCACGCACCGAACCGTCTATTTCGGGAAAATTGTTGCACGGATATATTTCGCAATATACGCTTAATTCTCTTAGTCTGCGGGCTATCAATTGCGTATATTGCGACCCGAAATCCATTATCAGTATTTTCTCTTGCATTAAAAAAGATAGTTAATATTCCACTGTTGATCGAATATGTTTATTTTCTTAAATTTCATTATTTAAAGCTAAAAGTATATTCATAATTTTTAACCTCATTGCCTGTTTCGACATTTGTGATATTTACGGTATATGACACATTTTTAGAAAGTCCTTCCACTTTCCATTGCAGATTGTTAGGCAATCCGCAATTTCTGTTATCGAAGCGGATATCCGTTACCGGCAACTCATTGGCGCCGGAAAGGACTTTGATTACTGCGTTGGCGAAATTAATCGAAGCGTTATTTTGTTTCGCCGTTTTATCCACGATAACGGAAAAACTTAAAAAGGTATTCGGGTCGAACAGGCTTGCATTGTAAACGCCTTGCGGATATGCAACAAACTCTTTGTTGAAATCGCTGAGGTCGGCAGTTTCGTTGTGTTTCACTATCAATACGGCTGCGGAAACATATTTATATTGTCCTATTGTTGGCGTTCCTATAACTCTGCCGAATGAGATGTGTTTTAAAAAAGGGTCTAAAATCCAGCGTCGTTCGTCTATGCTGTCTTTGCCGGATTCTATTATCCATTCGTTTATATGTACTTCCGACTTTTGCCAGTTGGCTGTTGCGCTGCCCTGAAAACTGACGATTCCATCCAGATAGCCCTGAGCGCCATCGGCTTTATAGCAAAGGTTTTCGCTTGTAGGGACAGATTTTATTCCGGAATTTGCAGCGCATATTAAAGCTGCACTTTGCGCCATAACATCTTTTCTTGCTGTGTATTCAACAGGTAATAAACCATGTGTTAGACGCAGAGCATTTACGTAATTCAGCGCTTTTTGTTTTTCTATTTCCGATAATGTTCCTTCATAACAGTTTGATATTTCGGGGATCCGTTCAAACAAAGGATCAATCGTATCGCCGGAATTAGTATTTTCATTGAAACAGGAAAGCATTAATGAAAATATGAAAAACATCGAACTTAATTTAATAATCTTCATAATTAATTGTTTATAACATTCATACTTTTATCTGACAGATTTCAGATTTTTTGTGCAAATATAAGAATAAGTTAATGAATTATACAATTTCAATAAAAAAAATCGCAAAAAATATTCCTCATTTCAGAAATCCGTACAGTCAAAACCATTTCAATATCAACCCGTAGAGAGGACGCTGCCGTGCGTTTTCACACGCGTCCCCACAGCCTTATTTTATATTATTCCACAATCAAAGGATTTTAAAAGTCTTTTGATATTCACTACTTCGGCGATTCACTACTTCGGGGTGAAATTGCAATATTTATTTGTACATTTTCTTTAAACTTTTAAACCTTTTATTTCTTTTATCGTCTTAGATTCGGAATTTGGTTTTTCATAGTTTAGTTAGGTTGACAAGTAGAAGGCGGGATCAAGTGATCCCGCTTTCCTTGTGTTTACTCCCATCCGGATAAAGGCGGAAGGGAGAATTTGAAAAAAGCGTCAAGTTCACAGTTGGTATTCTCCGATATAAAACTGTTCCGCCACCCACGAGGTTCTGTTGCACGTAATGGATTTTTTGCAAAGATGTTTTGTCTGTTCAAATGTTTGTTGTACCTTTGCGGCGAAATCAGGACTAAATAACTATTGCTGGAACGTTGCGGGTTGTTTAGTTGATACAGCGACTGATAACTATTGCTGGAACGTTGCGGGTTGTCAGTCGTTTTCTATTGCTGTAATACAGTATTGTATTTTTTGCTTACTGCCGCGCAATACTCCTACTGTCAGTTTTATTGTACCCAACTGTTCTTTTTGATATTCCATAATCAAAATTTCAGAAAAACGCTTTTGGTTTTTATCGTTTGGTTTGGGTTTTTCTGTTCTAATTTGTTGTGCATTTTCCAAAATTTCTGTTAATAATGTAACTGCCAATGTGGAAATATATCTTGTACGAAGCAATACGAGCAGTTTCGTTAATAGATAAAAACCGCACTTCTATAAAACTGTTTAACGATTTGTTGTAAATGTGCTTTGTTGGAATTGCCATATTCCATTTTACATAAAAATCGACAATAAATTTCTTTCTAAATTTTCTATCTTCTGTTGTGGAGCCTAATGCAATGCCTTTTTTATCGAACTCCATATCTTTATTTTTTAAATTCTATCGATTCCATTGGTACACCATTGTGTTCAATTATAGCTACTAAATCCTCATTTAAATGGATAACCTTCGGTTTAAAAATCTTGTTGCCTTGAATCAAGTTTTTAGAGGTCCCCTTATGTTATTGCCACAAACTGCCTCACACCCCTCACAAGTGAACCAATCACCCCTGACAGAGTTCATCGCCATCAGCATTCTATCTTCTTCCTTCACGACTTCCAACTTCTACTTTCCACCTTAGCAGACATGTATCACCGGAATATTCAAGAGATACGCCAGTTTTTTGACAGTTCCCGCCACGTGACCTGTTCCGATGGCGCAATGATGAGAAGGTCCGGCTTTTGACCACTGGTTGATAAATGCGCGGGCGCCTGTCGGGAAACGATAACGGCTGTTGGTATTGCCTATCTCCAGCACAGGTCCCGG
>JAISRS010000147.1 GCA_031273485.1 Prevotellaceae bacterium | reverse complement strand
GCCCGCCATTATACTCAAGTTCAATTACATTATTTTTGTAAAAAATATAACTCCCTGTCTTGAAATATTTTTTCAGTTTATGAAAAGATTCAAGACGGTCAATAAAATAGTTATCGTTCCTCTGATAAGTTTCCAATGATTGACTTGTTGCTACATCTTTTTCAACCCAAGCGCAGTAACTGATTATTTTTGCAATGGTACTTTTACCGCTGCTTTGCGGTCCCATAAATACATTGATTTTGTTGAGGTCAAAATCCGCTTCTTTTACGGGTCCTACATTTCGGATTTTTATTGTTGCTGCCATATTTTATTTCTTTTTTACTTATATTCTTTAATCTAAGGTTACGCCAATTTCCATTGTGGAATTTTGTAAATTTTCGGCAAAGATATGAAATAAACAATAGATTGTTTTAGAAACTAAAAAACAACTTAGCCGGATTAAGCCGGATTTCGCCGATACTAAATTATGATTTTTTTACCGTTTATTCCGATTTTATCCGTGCAAAGAAAAACGAAAACCATAAACGAAAACTGATAATCTTTCCACTGTTTATGGGTAATTTGTCCTCACAAACCGGACGATTTTACCGTAATTTACGGACAATTTTTCGGTAATTTATCAATAATTTAGCTGTACAATTCGGCTGATAAATAATGATTTGTAGTGTGCTTTTGTCAAAATTTTAATCCGACCGGAATAAGCAAAATAAAAAGGGTGTGGATAAATAAAATTACTAATGACGCTTGTCGGGTAAATTATAATTTATATCTTTGCGCAGTTTAAAAGATGTGACTAAAAGTTCAAAAATCCCCAAAAAAGGTTTTTGTAAAAGGTTTAAACACTAAACATTATTGATGATTTTTTTAAACATAAAGTTCTTTAAATATTCTTTAAATATAAAGAAAAAGGCTATTTTTCAGGCGCAATTCCGCTTGTCGGTTCTGCACGTTCCGATAATTTTTTTAAGGGAAGCCTTAAGAACTAATTCATATCAATTAAAAAAACGCCGGACAGTGAACATTCTGTTGATGTTTATGGCGAGGGTTGTATTGTTCAAACATATTTTAAATTAAATAAAGCGCTTGAAAATATAACCGACTTGAAGCATATAATTTTAATGAATTGAAATTATAAATTAGAAAATAAATATTATATTAAAAATTAATTAAATACAATGTATTATGAAAAAAAGGTTATTAGGTTTATTATTTATGCTCTGTGTCTTTAGTTTTATTGCTAAAGCACAGGAATTTTCACCTTTTATCAGTAGCCCGTATTCCGGGGTTACTGCAGGTAAATTAAATCCGGCGTCTTTAGCCGGAAGTAAGTACAAGTTTGATGTTACGCTGTTTGGAGCCAGCAGCGGCGTACACAACGACTTGTTGATTTTTTCCCGCAAAAAAGTCATTTTTAACACAAAGTTTTATAGCGATTTGTTGGACTATAGAACTGATTTTTTTGATTTAAACATCCCTGTTGCCGCCCGTAACGATATTAAAGGTTACTTGGGATACAACTCCGCTACTTTGGATAAAGATTTGCATGGAGGATATTTCGGCGGTCAGCTGGACATTTTGAATCTGATGTACTCTTTTAATGACCGTTTCGCTTTAGCTGCCGGATACAGCAAACGCTGGCAGGCTTCGGTGAACGGAATGCCAAAAGAAATTGCTTCGGAATTTTTCAACAGGTATATCAGCGGATTGGAAGCTTTTTCAAGTGTGCAACAGTCAGGCGCTACAACAGCCGCTGTGGCGATTTATGACCAAATATTTGTGTCGGCTGCCTATACGCTGCTGAAACAGGATAATCACCTGTTTAAAGCGGGCGTTACCGGTAAATTGCTCTTCAACGGAGCTTCGGCATTTGCTTTTGCCGAAAATTATCAGGGAACGTTAATGGGCAGCAACAGAGGACTTAGACCCGTTTCCGGACAATTGGGAGAAGCAGGTATCTCCGGTGACATTAAATTAGGCTTTGGAGCCGATGTTGGCGTTGAATACGAATATCGTCCCGACGCACTTATTGGAAATGAAGTGGCGGAATATCGCATAAAAGCCGGCGTTTCAGTACTCGATTTAGGAAGCTTTCAGTCGAAAAATGCTAATTATAGAGCTTTAAACAGCGGTAGCGGAATCCCCACAGGTATCGAAAGTTTATTAAACCGCTATGGCGCCGGACCCCAAAAAGGAGAGTACACGATGGGGTTACCCACAGTGGTTGCCGCTTCGCTGGACTATCATATCGCAACAACTCCTTTCTTTGTAAATTTTACTCCATACATTGCACTTGGTCAAAATTCGACGGCTAAAACATATAAATTTCACTCCTACAATTTGATTCCTCATGCGGAATGGAAAAATTTCGGAGTATCCGTACCCCTTCAATACGATCAGTATGGGAAATTTACGGCAGGCATAGGCTTGCGTGCATGGCAGTATGTGTGGATCGGTTCCAACACACTCCTCAAAAACTTATGGCCACTTGGCGACAACAAGAACTATTCGGCAGATTTTCACGTGATGGTAAAAGTGCCGATAATGGCAGGCGACAACGACCGCGATAAAGACGGAGTTCCCGACAAAAAAGACAGATGTCCCGACGTTCCGGGTTTGAAAAAATATCAGGGTTGTCCCGATACCGATGGCGACGGCATACCGGATGATCAGGACGCCTGCCCGAATGAAGCAGGTCCCGCATCAACAAACGGATGCCCCGACCGTGACGGCGACGGTATTCCCGATAAAGACGACAGATGTCCGGATCAGGCAGGAACAAAAGAACTGCAAGGATGTCCCGACCGTGACGGCGACGGCGTAGCCGATATTGACGACGAATGTCCCGATCAAGCCGGACCGAAAGCCACTAAAGGTTGCCCGGATCGTGACGGCGACGGCGTAGCCGACAAAGACGACAGATGCCCAGACCAACCAGGTCCCGTAGCATTGAAAGGTTGTCCGGATCGTGACGGCGACGGTGTAGCCGACCTTGATGACGAATGTCCTGATGAAGCAGGTCCCGCATCAAACAAAGGTTGCCCATTGTCACCAAAGATTCAAAACGTAGAATTTGATATTGACAAATATAACATCAAAGCGCAATATCATGCGGAATTGGATAAAGTTGTTGATTTATTAACAAAGAATCCGAATGCAAGTGTTACAGTAGTAGGACACACCGACATCACTTATACTCACGCATACAATATGCAACTGTCGAAAAGACGTGCCGAAGCTGTTAAAAACTACTTGGTTCAAAAGAACGTTGATGCTAAACGCATAACTACCGAATATTACGGACCCGACAGACCGATAGCAGATAATAATACTGTTGATGGTCGCTCGAGAAACCGTCGTTCGGAAATAACTATCGTTATTAAGTAAATACCCGGTTTACAAAAAAAATTAGGGAAAAGGCGCTCTGAAAAGAACGCCTTTTTTCTTTATATAGCTTCTAACATGCTATTTTAAGAAATTAGTAATTATATTTTGAAATTTAATGGATAATAAAAAGTATCAAGCAATTATTTTTGATTTGGATGGAACATTGATAAATTCTATTCCCGATATTGCCGATTCGATGAACCGAATACTGCTTAAACACGGGTATCAGGAATATGATTATGATCAATATAAATATTTTGTCGGCAATGGAATTAAACGACTTGTAGAGATTTGTATTCCCGACAAAAATAAAAGCGAACGGGAAACAGACATAATTTTTGACCTTATGATTGAGGAGTACGGCAGGAATTGTTTGCACAAAACGTATGTATATGATGGCATTTCCGACTTATTGAATGATTTGTCTTTGAGAAACATTAAGATGGCTGTTTTATCAAACAAAGCCGACAGTATTACTCGGAAAATATGCGATGAATTGTTTTGCAGTTGGAATTTTGAGATAATACTCGGAGCGACCGATAATTTTCCTAAAAAACCGGATCCGACAGCCGCACTTTTTGTCGCCGATAAACTGTTGGTTTCTCCGGAAAATATTTTTTATCTGGGCGACACAAGCATAGACATGAAAACCGCTTCTGCCGCCAATTTTTTTCCCGCCGGAGCTTCGTGGGGTTTTCGACCCGAAGAAGAATTAATTAATTCAGGCGCAAAGTTTATTGCACATACGCCGTCCGATTGTTTGCGATTTTTTTAAGCCCCCGCCAAAGGGTTTTGAACGATGAACTATAAACGTTTTTAGAGTCGTGTATTTGTATCGGTTTTCTAATAACGTTGTTAGATTTATTGGAGAGCGTAGCGGAAGTTGTCTGGAAAAACGTAAGGACGATTTGAGGAAAACGTAAGGACGATTTGGGAAAAACATAAGGACGATTTAGGGAAAACGTAAGGACGATTTGAGGAAAACGTAAGGACGATTTGGGGAAATCGTAAGGACGATTTGGGGAAATCGTAAGGACGATTTGGGCTAAATCTTATTTTGAGGCGCTATGGATGGAGATGACGACTACGTTCTCTTCGTTTGGCGTAGCGACAGCCCGAAGGGCTGCTTGGCGACCTCTTCGTTCTACGTAGCGTCATTGACAGGGATTATATTGTTAGCAACAAACAAGAGAGAATGACAGCCTTTCAGCCTCTGGATTGCTTCCGGCTGCGCCGTCGCAATGACGGCTACGCCGAACGAAGAGAACGTAGTCCTCCATCCACAGCGCCTCAAAATAAGATTTAGCCATTTTCTTCTGATTTTTCTTTATATCAACAGCATTGCGCCTGCCGCCTACGACCATTTACGTATGGGTTTACTGCAAAGTTTGTCGCACACCCGTTTCGGAGTTTGCAAGGCTGCAAACCGTTTCAAAAAATGTTTCGGAGGTATTTGTAAGGCTGCAAACCGTTCCGAAAAATGTTTCGAAGGTGTTTGCAAGGCTGCAAACCGTTCCGAAAAATATTTCGGAGGTGTTTGCAAGGCTGCAAACCGTTCCGAAAAATATTTTGAAACGGTTTGTGACATCGCAACCGGGATTTTTGTCGTACACATCCGGTTTGTAGGATTCAGTTTTTAGCCGGAAATTCTCACTACTTTTTCCACGCCTTTTATTTGTTGCAGGTGAAATATCAACATATCCAACTGTTTTTTGTCGTTGAGATATACTTGCAGTCTTGCTTCAAAAAGTCCTTTTGCATTGGAAATATTAAGCGATCTTACCGATATTCCCGTATCTTTCATCACAACGTCGTTGATATGCGAGATTATGCCGTGTTCGTCATAACCTGTTATTTTTAAAGTTGTTTGAAACGATTGCCTTTCTTCGGTCTGTTTCCATTGCGCTTTGATAACTCTGTAGTTATATTTGTCAAGCAACCGGATTGCATTGGGACAGGTAACTCTATGTATTTTAATTCCTTCTTTTATTGTAACAAAACCGAAGATATCATCTCCGAAAATCGGGTGACAGCATTTTGCAAGTTTAAAAGCGACATTATTAAGATTTTCGTCTATTTCCAAATAGTCGGAACTGTCATTCTTTTTGGATTTCGGTTGAACTTTTTCGGTTGTTTCTGGAATATCAGCCGTTTTGGTTTCGGATTTAAACAGCAGTCCTTTTATCTCCGTCAGATCTATTTTTTCAGCGCCGATTGCGGCGTATAAATCCGTTGTGACTTTGAATTTGAAGTGTTTATTCAAAAACGTTAAAATTTCGTCGCTGACAGTAAGTTTCCAATTTTTCAATCTTCGTTCCAGCATTTCTTTTCCCAAATCGGCAAGTTTGGCTTGTTCTTCCCTCATGCGCTGTTTAATCCGCGAGCGCGCCTTGGTTGTAACTACGTAATTCATCCAGTCGGCTTTGGGCGCTTGATTTTTGGCAGTGAGAATTTCTACCACATCTCCTGTTTTCAATTTCTCCTTTATGGTTGTATTTTTGCCGTTCACCAAGGCTCCCACGCATTTTGAGCCGATTCCGGTGTGTATATCAAACGCAAAATCAAGAACCGACGAGCCTGCGGGCAGTTGCCTTAAATCGCCCGTTGGAGTAAATACAAATATTTCGTCATGCTTTAATTCGTGTAACGACTGTTTATCAATGTCTTCATTCGGGGAATTTAATAAATTTTTGACCTTGTCGAGCCACAATTGCATATTTTCCAATTGTTGAACTCCTTTATAACGCCAGTGTGCCGCAATTCCGCTTTCGGCGATTTCGTCCATTCTCGAACTGCGTATTTGCACTTCTACTGTTTTTTTTGTCTGAGTATCAACAGTGATATGCAGGGATTCGTATCCGGTGGGTCGCGGCGCCGATATCCAATCGCGTAAACGGCTGGTATTTGGCGTATAAATATTCGTTACAATGGAATAAATTTTCCAGCAATCGGATTTTTCGTTTTCGGGCGTTGATTCCGTAATTATCCTGATTGCAAAAACGTCATACACACCCTCGAACGGAACTTGTTGTTTGCGCATTTTTCGCCATATAGAATACACCGATTTTGTTCTGCTTTTTATTTCGTATTTTATTCCGGTCTTTTTTATTTCTTTTTCAATCGGTTTCAGAAAATCCGCAATAAAACTGTTTCGTTCTTTGTCCGTGATTTTCAATTTGGCGACGATTTCACGATACGCCTCCGGTTCGATATATTTAAGAGCCAGATCCTCCATTTCCTGCTTCACGCGGTAAAGCCCTAACTGATGAGCCAAAGGAGCATACAGCAACAAAGTTTCATTCGATTTTTTTACCTGCTTCGATGGCTGAAAAAACGCCAGAGAGCGCATTATTTCAAGCCTGTCGGCAAGTTTTATCAAAATAACTCTTGGGTCGGTGGAGAACGAAACTATTAATTTGCGGAATTTTTCGACCTGTAAACTTGTAGTTTTTATGTCGATAGTTGATATTTTATCTAAATCGGCGGACATATTTACAATGTCGTCCGAAAAATCCTTCAAAAGATTTTTTTCTTTAAATCTTGCTTCATGCAAAAACATTGCAACAATCGAAGGGGCTGTTAATCCAAGTTCTTTCAACAATATTTCTGCTACTGCAATTGCATGAAAAACAAAAGGATCTCCGTTTTCGCGGGTATTCCCGCCTGTGGCTTCTTCTACATATTGAAACGATTTTTGAATAAGATGTTTATCTTCAGCCGTAAAAGAATCACATTTTCCGAGTAATTTATCAAAACGTTCTTTAATCATTTTAATTCAATATTTTATGTAATTAAAACCTAAATCCGTAAGTATTTTGGCACAGGTGTTAATATCCTGCAAAATTGTATGTTTAGGGAACTTCTAAAAGTTGAAGTCGAACGCCGAAAAAGCAGTTTTTAGAAATTTCCATTATTATTTAAAACAAAAAAGCTGCCAGTAAAACCGGCAGCTTCAAATTTATAATTATTTTAACCATCATTATTTATTTATGCTGCGGCGTTTCCGGAATTTTATTCTTCATGTGGCAATTCCCATTAAATTGAGCGCCGACTTCAACAACAAGTTTATTTGTAATAATATCTCCTGTGACAACAGCGGTAGATTTCAGTGTTAAAAGACTTTCGGCGGTAATAGTGCCTTCAACTTTGCCACTGATTTCTACATTTTTGGACACAATCTCTCCTTTAATGTATCCCTTATCCCCAATTACAACCTTACCGTCACAACTGATATTTCCTTCAACTTTTCCATCAATTCTATAATCGGTAGGGGCTTTGATAGTTCCGTTTATTTCGGTGCCCTCGCATATTCTGTTCACATTCCCGGAAACAGGCGGTTCAATAATATTATTTTTACTCATAGCAACACAGCTTTTAAATATTAAAAATCTTTGCAAAATTAATAAAATATCATTAAAACAGATATTTTTTTTTGAAATATATTACAATATATTCCGATTTTTTTCGGCATGTTATTATAAACCTGTTATTATTAATAATTTAATTGTTACTGTGCAATTGCATTTTTTTATTGATTTCCTAATGGAAACTTCTAAAAACTGCTTTTTCTGCGTTCGACTTCAATTTTTAAATCCTCATTTACTATATGTAAACTCCGGTTTAAAAATCTTGTCTGCCTTGAAAAATCAAGTTTTTAGAAGT
>JAISRS010000532.1 GCA_031273485.1 Prevotellaceae bacterium | reverse complement strand
TCTGCCGCTCGCGCGGATTTGCAATCCGTGCGCAGAAAAGCGAGAAGCGGATGCGGTGGCACGGGTTATAAACCCGCGCAAGCGGTAATCATCTCCTGCCGCTCGCGCGGATTTGCAATCCGTGCGCAGAAAAGTGAGAAACGGATGCGGTGGCACGGGTTACAAACCCGCGCAAGCGGTATATATTTGGTATAATTTGCAGGAACACGTCCGGAAGTCCCTGATCATCTCCTGCAATTTGCAGGAACACATCCGGAAGTCCCTGATCATCCCCTGCAATTTGCAGGAACACCTCAGGAACTCCCTGATCATCCCCTGCAATTTGCAGGAACATTTCAAGAAGCTCCACCGTTCGGCGTAGCCTCCTTCTGCGTAGTAGTTAAGGTCTTTAAGGTCTTTAAAGACTTTAAGGACCTTAAAGACCTTAAAAACCTTAAAAAACAAACCTTACAAACCTTAAACAAAACAATGTTTCATAGTTCCTCATTCCTCGTTCGTCGGGGAAAACATTGTTTTTGTCGATTTTTGTATCCGTGATAACAAAATATAGCGTACCTTCGCAGAAACTTTTTAAAAATGAATTTATAAATGGAAACAAAAAGAAAACAAATAAAACACCATCATTCGGGACTTGTTCTGGGGATTTTGCTTGTGTTGCTGGGAGGCATCCTCATTTTCGTCAATTCCGATATTTTGCCCAAAGAAATTAACCGGATAGTTATTTCATGGCAAATGATATTGATTTTTATAGGGATATTTTCGTTCCGAAAACATCTTCTTCCGAGAATCTGTGTCGTATTCACAGGTATCTTTTTTATGATACCGAAACTTGCAAAGGAATTTCCCGATACATTTTCCTTTGTCGGCGACAATTTTGTGTCGGCATACTGGCCTGTATTTTTGATTTTAGCCGGTATCATTGTTATCTACAGGTTATCAGCGCAAAGATGCTACGAGAAGCGGCGACTTTGCGGCAAAGACGGAACTTTCAACTGCAAAGGTTCCCGGAATTTTCATCATCAGCGTCATCGTCGCCATTATTTCACGGACAGAAAACCGTACGAGATCAACGAAGATTTTTCAAAAGTAAACGTCTTCGGTTACGGCGAATACATTGTTATCGACACGGAATTTAAAGGCGGGTCGCTGACAGCGGTTTTCGGCGGCATAGAGCTTGACCTGCGCAAAGCTTTTATGCCCGAAGGCGACACGTATCTGGAAATAGAAGCCGTCTTTAGCGGCATAACGCTGTTTCTGCCCGACAACTGGATGGTAGTGCCGCAGATTGAAACCGTATTCGGCGGCATTGACGATCACCGTTATACGGGAGCTGTGGATTCGTCCCGAAGACTGATTATTGTCGGTTCGGGAGTATTTAGCGGAATTGATTTCAAGAATTGATGTTTACGTTTGAAAATAATATAAAAATCATCCTGTATGTTTTTCTATGGGCAGTCTATACCATGGCGCATATACTGTCCATGTATTTTCTTGTAAATGTTCCCCTCTGGGCTTTAATTACCGATGCGGTTATTCATTCGACCATATTTACCGGATTGGGAATTTTACTGTGGATTACTTTGCGATACGGCAAATATGAAACTTTAACAATCATTCAAAAATTTGTCAATTACAGCGCTTTGGCATTTCTCATTGTTATTCTTTGGGTGGGAGCCGGATGCTTTTTCATCTATGCGCTGTTGGATGATATGATTTACGCATTTCTTCCCGCCCTGCCGGTTAAAGTGATGATAGGCACAATGCTTTATATGATATATGTTCTGGCGTTTTACGTCGTAAAAGCCGAAAAAGAAAAAGATATTATGAATGTATTGCCCGAAATAGATGAGAATGTTGAAGAAAGAAGTCAAAACGCCGAGAGTGGAAGTGAAAATGCGGAAAACAGAACGAAACAATCGCCGCCACCGGAAACGGAACTGCCGAAAATAGAACAATCGCCGCCGCCGGATACAGAACAACCGGAAACGGAACAATCGCCTACGGAACTGCCGGAAGCAGAAAAATCGGAAGAAGCAGAAGAATCGGAAGAATCGGAAATTGAAACTACGGAATCGGGAACGGAAATCTTTGAACGGATTGTAGTAAAAATCAGGCAAAAGATTCATGTAATTCCGATTCATGACATCATGTACCTGCAATCGGAGGGGGATTATGTTCAGATTGTTACCGAAAAAGGGAAGTATTTAAAAGAGCAGACTATGAAATATTTTGAAATACATCTTCCCAAAAGTCTGTTTGTTCGGATACACCGTTCTTTTATCATAAACATCGAATATATTTCCCGCATCGAATCCTACGGAAAACAAAGTCAGCAGATATCGCTCAAAAACGGACAATGGCTAAAAGTCAGCACCTCCGGATATAAAGCGCTGAAAACAATGCTGAATCTGTAAACAGCCCCAATGTCCGAATCCCCGTCGCCGCTCGCGCGGATTTGTAATCCGTGCGTCTCCCGTTCGGCGTAGCGTCTCGCTACGCCGGAGCTAAAAGCAGGCTTCCAGCTTGCAGCAACAGGGCAAGTCTGCGTTTTAGCGGGTAGTAAGGACTTTAAAGTCTTTAAGGTCTTTAAAGACCTTAAAGACCTCAAGAACCTTAAAAAATACACTTTAACAAGCCATTTATTATCAGCATTTTTTGCTGTGATATAAAAAAAGAATTTCAGAGCTTTGAATATTTGTATAACTTTGGCGTCTGAAAATTATAATATTTAGATTATGAGAACTGTTTTGAAATATATCTACAACACCGTATTGTGGACTTTATTTATAATTGATGCTGTGATCCTTATGGTTATAAATGCCGTTGTATTTGTAATCACGTATCCTTTTGATACAAAGCGCAGGATAATACACGCATTTTCCCTTTATTGGGGATTGCATTATTTTTGGGTCAACCCGTTGTGGCGCATCGAATATGTGTGCAAAGCAAATATCGATACACGGAAATCTTACGTGATAGTAAGCAATCATCAGTCGATGTTTGATATTTGTTTGATATACAAGATTCCTCTGGTTTTTAAATGGGTGTCGAAAAAAGAAGTGTTAAAAATTCCTTTTGTGGGCTGGTTACTGAAATTTCACGGCGATATACTCATCGAAAGAGGCGGCAGTCAAAGCGCTAAGGAGATGTTCAAGAAAGCCGAACAATGGGTAAACAAAGGATGCAGCATAAGTATTTTCCCCGAAGGGACGCGTTCCAAAGACGGTGAAATACACCCGTTTAAAGAAGGCGCTTTTATGATCGCCAAAATGAATAAACTTCCCGTTTTGCCGGTAATCGTAGAAGGAACAAATAAGGTTTTCCCTCCCGGAGGATTTCTCTTTGGAGGATGCGCCAAAGGAAAAATTCATGTGTTGCAGGAAATTAGCGCCGAAACGGTTGCTTCCATGAAAACCCGCGATTTATCAAATATGATTTATCAAATAATGAAGGAGGAACATAAGAAGTTGAAGGAAATCAGTGAAAACTGAAAAAAATCGGAGAAAAATCGGAAAAATTGACGGAAATCTCTAAAAAAATTAACGGGAAAAGAAACGATGTATTTGATTTTAAAATCCCACAAAACATATATATTTTGAATGAATTGACTCAGTCGGATTCCGCCGCGAACAGTAGTTATCCGGCGCAGGAACCGCAAAAAAAACATGATCCGGAACCGAAAAAGGAACCTGAAGGCGGACTGACGGTATATCGTGCTTCGGCAGGGTCGGGAAAAACATATACCCTCACTTTGGAATATCTGAAACTGGCGCTTGCCGATGCGTCGGATTCCGGTAAATTTCGTGAAATTCTGGCTGTTACCTTCACCAACAAGGCTACCGACGAAATGAAAGCCCGCATCATCAACACATTGAACGATATTGTGACCGAAACGGATTTCAACATGATTGAGTCCGTGTGCAAGGAATTGAATATCGACAAAAATGTGCTGAAAGACAGAGCAAAAAAAGTTCAACGGGCAATTTTACACAACTACTCAAACTTTTCGATATCTACGATTGACAAGTTTTTCCAGCGCATTATCCATGTCTTTGTCCGTGAGGCGGGTTTACATCCCGGATTTAAACTCGAATTAGACCAAAATCGCTTAATGGACGAGGCTGTGGACAGGATGATGCTGAATTTGCATAAAAAAGAATTTCTATACCGGCAAATGTCCAATGTGATTGACGAACAGATGGAAAAAGGTTCGGGATGGGACGTGCGCAAAGCCCTGAAAACGCAGGGTAGCGAGGTGCTTAAAGAACATTTTCGGGAGTTCGGCAGTCAATTTCATGCCAAAATAAGGGACACGGCATTTATGGAGCGTTTTGCCGAAATGATGAACAGGATCATTCATCGGTTTGAAACCAAAATGTCGGAAATAGCCGCCGAAGCAGTGAAACTGATTGATGATTACGGCTTGCAAAAATCGGATTTCTATTACGGCGAAAACGGCGCTGTGAATTTTTTCTACAAATTGCTGGAAAATAATTACGACGAACCGGGAAAAAGGGTATATAACATGCTTGAAAGCGCCGAAGATGAGGCATGGCTGTCGAAAAATGCGTCCGACGCCGTTAGAAGCAACCTGATGCAAATAGCAGGCAGGCTGTCGCAGCTTTTGGCTGACGCTATGGATGTGTATAAGAAAGAATATCAGCAATACTGCACGGCTTTATGTATAAAAAAGTCGATGAATTTGCTCAATTTTTTTGCGGAAATAGAAACCAATATCGGCGAAATAGCTAACGACGAAAATCTAATGCCTATCAGCGAAACTACTCATTTGCTGGGACGGCTGATCAACGAAAGCGATACCCCGTTTATCTACGAACGTGCAGGTACAAAATACAGTACCTTTATGATTGACGAATTTCAGGATACCTCCGAGGCGCAGTGGAAAAACTTTATGCCGCTGCTGAAAAACAGTCTTTCCGAAAACGCCGCCTCGCTTGTTGTTGGCGATGTTAAACAGTCGATATACAGATGGAGAAACGGCGATTGGCGGATATTGGCAAGCAAAATATTTCAGGATTTTAGAAATTTTTCGGTGAAGGAAAAACAATTGGAAGTCAATTGGAGAAGTTTCCCCCGTATAGTCGAATTTAACAACGCACTGTTCTCTTCCTTACCCAATTATATCGAAAAAGAATTTGCCGCTCCGTCGGAAGATTATAAAAACATTCTCGGCGCCGCCTACAGGGATTCCGTACAAAAAGTCGCCGAAAAGAACAGTAACAAAGGAGGATATGTATCTGTTTCCGCAATAATGGATACTCCGGAGGCTAAGGCGAATGAGCAAATTCTGGCGTCGCTGCCGACGCTGATTGCGGAGATTCAGGACAGGGGTTACAGGGCAAGCGACATCGTTGTGCTGGTGCGCAAAGCTACCGACGGACAGGCTGTAAGCGATTGTTTATTAAACTATAAAAGCGCTTCCGGCGATACGCTCCATTGTTTCGACATCCTTTCGCAGGATTCTCTTTTTATCCGTGAATCGGCAACGGTGCAATTCATCATTTCGCTTTTTAGAGCAATCATTAATCCTGATGACAAGACAAATAACGCCTCTGTAAATTATTTTCTTAACAAAACAAACCGCTCGTTCACCTGGACGGATGCGGGCGTTTTGGACGAAAATCTGCGAGGCGTCCTGTCCAAAATGGCGTCCTTATCCTTACCCGAAGTATTTGAGCATATTATCAGGGAGTTCGACCTTGGAAACAGTCCGCTTGACGTGGCTTATATTCAGGAATTGCACGACCATCTGATTACGTTCTCAAATAACGAAATATCGGACATTTTCTCGTTCCTCGAATATTGGGACAATAAGCCTGATTTACGATTGTCGGAAGGGCAAACGCCCGACGCAATAAATATTATGACTATCCATAAGGCTAAAGGACTGGAATATCCGGTTGTTATCGTGCCGTTTTGCAACTGGCAAATGAAACCTTTCAACGACGCCGTCTGGGTCAGTCCCAAAACGGAACCGTTCAGCCAACTGCCGTTTATTCCCATAAGTTACAACAAAACAATGTGCAACAGTCTGTTTTCCGAAGATTATTATTACGAAACAGTGCAATCGCTGGTCGATAACCTTAATCTTCTATATGTCACATTCACAAGAGCAAAGGAAGAACTGTATGTGATGCTGCCCCTGCCAAAGAAATCCGCAAATAAAGACATTGATAAACTGCGTAACGCCGCCATTACCTTATTCCATTTTTTTGAATCCGAACCCGACGGATTCAACAATCCCATGCAACAGGTCGGGGATAATGAATATCTATACGTGTCGGGGGAAAAACAGTATAAACACGAAACTAAAAAAGAGGAATTGACAGGGATCGCCATAAACGAATACAGGTCTTCGCCGTTCGACAAAAAACTGCGTTTGAGATACGAATCCACGGATTATTTTGCAACTTCCGCCGGTTCTCCGTCGCCCGCGCAATTGAGGAATTACGGAAATCTTATGCACAAAATATTTTCGCTTATCCGCTCTGCCAAAGACGTCCCCGCCGCCATCGACCGCGTAACGGAAGACGGACTGATTGCTAAAGATTATATCCCCGAACTGAAAAAACGTATTGATAACGCTCTGAATTTTATCAGCGGTTATGCCGCCGACTGGTTCCCCGAAAATGATGAATACGAGGTGATAACAGAGAAATTTCTGCTTCTTCCCTCGTCCATGAATAAGGGCATGAGCCGAAGACCCGACAGAATTGTGTCGTCAAAAAACGAAACTGTTGTTGTTGATTATAAATTCGGACTGATTATGGATAATATCTACAAAACGCAGGTGCGAACTTATATGCAGATTCTTGAACTGATGCACTATCCCGCAATTAAAGGATATATCTGGTACGTGGACATGAACGTAGTAGAAGAATTATGAATTATGAATTATGAATTATGAATGTTAGTCTAAGGCTTTAAAGACTTTAAAGGAACAAAAGAAAATTTATTTTTATGTATCGCCGAAAATTATAGTACAAAAAAAAATCTTCGCATATTCTTTTAAGGTTCCCCGAAGTTCCCCATAATGCCAAAATGACATTATGAAATACTTAAAAGGGTCTCGAAAATGCCAAAATGGCATTATTTAATACTTCGGAAGTATTTCATAATGCCAAAATGGCATTTTCGAGACCCTTTTAAGTATTATTTTGACCTTCGGAGGTATTTCGACGATGTTTTTCGGTATTAAAAGGATGCTTTTGGGTATTAAATAGAGGTTCGGAAGGTGTTTTGCGAGCTTTTTCGGTATTAAAAGGATGTTTTTTAGTATTAATTGGAGATTCGGGATTACAAAATAAAGTAATAAGGTTTTGGATTGGATATGTTTGTTACTAAAGTTGTTTTGTTGTTAAATAAGCCGGAAATAAGGTTTTTGTTAAAGTAGGGGGAGTATGAAAATCAAGCCCTTCGGGCTGTCGCTACGCCGAAACTAAGCAGACTACCGTTCGGCGTAGTCGTCATCTCCATCCATAGCGCCTCAAAATAGGATTTAGCCAAAAATCCGCAGGATTTTAAATTCGGTCAATCCGTTTTCGGTGACAAAAATAATCGTTTAATTCGGTGACAAAAGAAAAAAATCCGTGGTCAGGAGGATTGTAGTTTCGATATGATTGTTTGTGCGATTCGTCGTGCTTCCGTGTCTGTTTCGATATAATCGTTGAGGGAGGGGTTATTGATGCTGTTTGTCGATTCTATGGTTTTGGAGATGGAGGTATATATGTCCTGATATTTTATTTTGTTGTTTAGGAAGGCTTGTACTGCGACTTCGTTTGCTGCGTTCATGATACAGGGGATTGTTCCTCCGGAGCGAAGCGCCTGATAAGCAATCTTTAGACATCGGAACTTGTTTAAATCGGGTTCGAGGAAAGTTAGCGCCGGATATTGAGAAAAGTTAATTTTGGGGGCATTGCATACCGTTCGGTCGGGATAAGTAAGTGCATATTGAATAGGGATTTTCATATTCGGTTCTCCTAATTGAGCTTTTATTGCTCCGTCCTCGAACTGCACCATCGAATGTATCACAGACTGCGGATGCACCAGCACCTTTATTTTATTGTCCGGAACATCAAAAAGCCAGTGCGCCTCAATGACTTCAAAACCTTTATTCATCATTGTTGCGGAATCCACAGTGATTTTTGCGCCCATGTTCCATCGGGGATGTTTCAGAGCGTCTTCTCTGGTTACTGCTGCAAGTTGTTTTGTGGAAAGGTTTAAGAACGGACCTCCGGAAGCGGTCAGGTATATTGCGTCAATTGCGGCATATTCGCCTGCAAGGCACTGAAATATTGCCGAATGTTCCGAATCTACGGGTATTATCGGACTGCGGTATTGCTTAGCCAGATTCATCACAAGACTACCGGCAACAACCAAAGTTTCCTTATTGGCTAAAGCGATGATTTTGTTTGATTCCACAGCTTTGATTGTGGGCATCAGTCCGGCATATCCCACCAAAGCCATCAGCACAATGTCGATACTGTTTTGACACACAATTTGCTCTAAGGCTTTAGCGCCGGCGTAAACTTTTATGGGATAATCCTTCAACGCCTCCGCCACTTTTCGATACAGCATTTCGTTGGCAATCACCACAGCGTCGGGCTGAAACAGTATGGCTTGCCTGACAAGTAAATCGGCGTTATCGTTAGCCGTTAATATTTCAGCCGAAAACAAATCGGGATGTTCGGCAATAACCTCCAGCGCCTGCGTTCCTATTGAGCCTGTGGAACCTAAAACGGCTATTCGTTTCTTCATCTCACTCTGTAAATTGAATCCAAATTTATAAACCTTTCCTTTTTGCTTCTTCCCAGATTTCGTTCATCTCCTCCAAAGTCATGGATTTTAGCGAGCGCCCTTTGCGGATAGTCTGATTTTCGAGATAAGTAAACCTGTCGATAAATTTACGGTTGGTTCTTTCCAGCGCCGTTTCGGGATTCACCCCGTAAAGCCTCGCAGCATTGATCAAAGCAAAAAACAAATCGCCAAATTCCGCTTCGATTTTATCCCTGTCCTCCGCTTCGATTTCCAGCATCAATTCCTGCTGTTCTTCATCAATTTTGTCCCAGATTTGTTCCTTTTCCTCCCAGTCGAATCCCACAGCCGCAGCCTTATCCTGTATTCTTCCGGCTTTTATCAGCGCAGGCAAAGAGGCGGGGACGCCCGAAAGCACGGTTTTGTTACCATCCTTTTCTTTTATTTTCAACTGTTCCCAGTTTTTCACAACATCTCCGGCATTGTCCATTGATATTTCGCCAAACACATGAGGGTGACGATATATCAGCTTGTTGCACAAAGCGTCGATAACTCCCGTAATATCGAATTGACCGCTTTCGTCGGCTATTTTGGCATAGAAAATTATGTGCAGCAATAAATCGCCGAGTTCTTTTTTTATTTCCATGAAATTTCCGCCGACAATAGCTTCGGACAGTTCATACATTTCTTCTATTGACAAAGTGCGCAGAGAATCAAAAGTCTGTTCTCTGTCCCAGGGGCATTTCACGCGCAATTCGTCCAAAATATCGAGCAATCTTTCAAAAGCCGGCAAATGTTTTTTATTATTCATAACATTAATCTTTTCTGTCACTATGGAGGTAATCCGTCGCAGCCCTCGAATGTCTCGGATGAACACACCGGCTGACGAACGTTTTTCTCCCGTTTATTTATTTTTCTTTGAATCTTTAAGAGTCACCGTTCGATTGAATATCAGCCTGTCGGGCGACGAATCGGGGTCGGGATAAAAATACCCCAAACGCTCAAATTGAACATTGTCTTTGACCTCTTTCAGCGAAGGTTCGGCGAGGGCGTTTACCGCAATCATTGATTCGGGATTTAAATAATCGATATACGATTTATCTTCCGGGATGTCGTCCATGTGACTTTCGGTAAAAAGCCTGTCATACAGACGCACTTCCACCTTCAGAGCTTCCCTTGCATTAACCCAGTGTATCGTGCCTTTCACCTGTCTTCCGTCAGCGTTTCCGCTTTTGGTCGAGGGGTCGTAGCTACATTCGAGTTCTTCGATTTCTCCCTCGCTGTTTTTTATAACCTTTTCACATTTGATGATATAGGCGTATTTCAGACGAACTTCCTGTTGTGGCGACAGGCGGAAATATTTTTTCGGGGGATTTTCCATAAAATCATCTCTTTCTATGTAAATTACCTTTCCAAAAGCTACTTTGCGGGTTCCTGCCTCCGCATTTTCGGGATTATTGACGGCGTTCAAGTCTTCGCCCTGCGATTCGGGATAATTGATAATTGTTACTTTCAACGGATTAAGGACTGCCATTCTCCGTTCGGCGCGTTTGTTCAGATCCTCGCGTACGCAGTTTTCCAAAAGCGAAAGTTCAATCACATTAGGACGTTTTGCAACTCCTACCTTTTCGGCAAAACTGCGAATACTTTCAGGCGTATAGCCCCTTCGCCGCAGCCCGCCTATGGTCGGCATACGCGGGTCGTCCCATCCCGACACATAGTTGCCTTTCACCAAATCCAGCAGTTTGCGTTTACTCATCACCGTGTAGGTAAGATTCAGGCGTGCAAATTCGTATTGATGCGAGGGGAATATTTCGAGTTTTTCGATAAACCAGTCGTAAAGAGGGCGGTGAATATCAAATTCCAGAGTGCAAATCGAGTGTGTTATTTTTTCGTAGGAATCCGACTGTCCGTGAGCATAATCATACATCGGATATATGCACCATTTATCGCCCGTGCGGTGATGGTTTGCGTGTATGATTCTGTACATTATCGGGTCGCGCATCATCATATTCGGGTGCGCCATGTCGATTTTTGCACGCAGCACCCTTTCGCCGTCCTGAAATTCTCCGGCGCGCATACGGGCAAACAAATCAAGATTTTCCTCCGTCGAACGTTCCCTGTAAGGGCTGTTGATACCGGGTCGGGTAACGGCGCCTCTGTTTATTTTGATTTCTTCGTGAGTTTGGTCGTCCACATAAGCCAAACCTTTATGAATAAGTTCCTGCGCCCAGACGTAGAGTTGTTCAAAATAATCGGACGCATAATATTCGGCAGCCCAGCGGAAGCCCAGCCACCGGATATCTTCCTTTATGGAATCAACATATTCCACATCTTCCTTCACGGGATTGGTGTCGTCGAAGCGCAGATTGGTTTTTCCTCCGTAATGCTGCGCAAGTCCGAAATTCAGGCAGATGGATTTTGCGTGACCGATATGCAAATAACCGTTTGGTTCGGGAGGAAAACGGGTTAAAATAGATTGATATTTCCCCGATTTCAGGTCGTTTTCGATTATTTCTTCAATAAAATTCAGTGTTTTTGTTTCTTCTGACATAGTATTTGTTATTAATTCATTTTTATTTAAATAGCCGGATACAGCGATTTGAACATTGTTTCAATTTCTTCTATCGTTAATGCATCATTCACATCATATTCGCCCGAAGCCGTGCGCCTCAGTTTTGCAAGATGCGCTCCGCTGTGCAGAGCGAGTCCCAAATCTCGTGCAAACGATCTGACGTAGGTGCCTTTGCTGCAATTTATCTTGATTTTTGCAATCGGCGCCGTGTAATCAATCAATTCCAGATTATAGATATTGATTTTTGCGGGTTTCAATTCCGGGGTTTCTCCTGTTCGTGCGTATTCGTATGCACGTTTGCCGTCGATTAGTTTTGCCGAAAACAGCGGCGGCACCTGATTTTGTTCGCCCAGAAAGGAGGCGAATGCGGATTTGATTAAATCTTCATTTATATGTTCAAAAGGGTATTGGCGGTCGGTTTCCGTTTCCAGATCGAACGAGGGGGTTGTGGCGCCAAAGCAAATGTCTGCAACATATTCTTTTTCGCCTTTTTGTATTTGTTCGATACCTTTTGTGGCTTTTCCCGTGCAAACTATCAATAATCCCGTGGCCAGCGGGTCTAACGTTCCCGCATGACCGACTTTGAGGGTTTTCAATCCTGCTTTGCGCAATAGGGTTTTAATTTTACGGACCACATCCGCCGATGTCCACGCATAAGGTTTATCAACCGAGAGCACGTATCCTTCTTTAAAATCTATCATCATTGCTTTTTTTAACGATATTGTTATGAATAAATTCCGAAAACCTCTAAAAACTGCTTTTTCGGCGTTCAATGTTGATTTTTTAAATCCTCATTTACTATGGTAAACTCCGGTTAAAAATCTTGTCTGCCTTGAAAAATCAAGTTTTTAGAGGTTCCCTTCCATTATTCCGGCGGCAAAAGTACAATTTTTGTTTTGTATAATAAAATATTTAATTAAGACGGATGATTCCAAAATGTCTTTTTTTAAAACGCAAGCGACGTAAGGCATGTTCGTTCAAAAGTCCTGACTACAGACTATTCCCGCCCTGATGTATGTCTCAGTACAGCCTGCAAAAGATTACTCATTATTTTTTTTGTTTGTGGATTTTTTTAATTCTGCAATGAGTTTTTCAAGAGCTTCCTTTTCGGCAATGGCGGCTTCTTTTTCGGCGCGTTCGCGAGCAATGGCGGCATCCTTTTCGGCGAGCTTTTTTTTGGCTTCCACCCAGACCTCAGCTTTTGCCGACGCCACCACACTCATTTCGAGTACGTGACTGTCATGCCAATAATCATATTCTTC
>JAISRS010000491.1 GCA_031273485.1 Prevotellaceae bacterium | reverse complement strand
TTTAACAGTAGCGCAACCATTTCTTCACAAAAGCGAAGCATTAGGATTTTGTAACTTTCCTCTATAAATTTTAGAATTTTGACAAGATTTTTATTCGTCTGTGTGTAATTCAAAAATTTGGCGCATTTGCAATTTGAGGTGCTGTGAGTGAGTTATGAACACTGATGTCTTTTTCAGTTATTAACAATTTCCAGCACCTCAAATTGCAAAAGCACCTCTTTGTAGCAGATATTTTATAACTTTGCTTGTTGAATCTATAGAAGAATTATTGCAAATAAAAGCATTATAATTAACAAATCTATAAAAATAAATATGCTTACAAAAGAATACATATCAGAATTAAAAAGTAGAGGCAACGGTGATATTGCCGCTCTAATTAATATGCAAAAAGATGTGGGTAGCATAACCTATATTCTTGAAAATTTAGGACAATTACCAGACAATTTTCATGCTGATTTTTTATATACCCTTTTAAGTCACAATCATGCACAGGTTAGGCTGAATGCTGTTAAGAACATTGCTAAACTCAATGGTAAAGGTGATATAAAGCCGCTGTTATCGCTCTATCCGAAAGAAAGTGACACTTCTGTACGCAGAGAAATTGTATCAGCAATAGGGCGGCAGCGTAAATGTGCGAATAAACCTTTATTGTACGCTTTTCTAAACGATGAAGACCCCAAAATCGTTTGCCAGGCAATACGCGGACTTTTGGTGTTTGAGAACGATAAAGATGTAGAAGACCATTTGAAACCGCTTGTAAACCACCAAAACGAAATGGTTAGAACGGTAATTTACAAAGAGTATTTTGCAAAAGAAAAATCTGTAAAATCGGTCTTACCTCATGCAGAGACATACGAATTTCTAAAAAATGTTATTGTTAATGCAGATGTTTTAGAAGCGTTGAAATATGTCCCTGACGAAAGTGTGCATTTAACTTTTACTTCTCCACCATATTATAACGCCCGCGACTATTCTATTTATCCAAGTTATCAGGCTTACTTGGAGTTTTTAGATAAAGTTTTTCAAGAAACACACCGTATTACAAAAGAAGGTCGTTTTTTGATTGTAAATACTTCGCCAATAATAATTCCGCGTGTTAGTCGTGCTCATTCGAGCAAGAGATACCCAATCCCTTTCGATTTGCACCCTTATTTGGTCAAAAACGGTTGGGAGTTTATTGACGATATTGTTTGGCTTAAACCGGAATACAGCGTAAAAAATCGTGTCGGCGGTTTTCACCAGCACCGCAAGCCATTAGGTTACAAGCCTAATACGGTAACCGAATATTTAATGGTGTACCGCAAACAAACTGAAAAATTATTGGATTGGAACATTCGCAGTTACGACAAAAAAACGGTTGAAGAAAGCAAAGTTGCAGATGGCTATGAAACCACAAATGTTTGGAAAATAGACCCTTGTTTTGACAAAGTACATTCGGCAATTTTCCCAGTTGAACTTTGTAAACGAGTTATTCAATACTACTCATATAAAGGTGATTTAGTTTTTGACCCATTTGGTGGCAGCGGAACGGTAGGTAGAACGGCAAAGGCATTAGACCGTTTATTCTTCTTAACCGAGCAAGAGCCAAAATATTTCGAGTATATGAAATCGAAACAAAAAGAACAGGGAGTGTTCAAGGAAAGGGCAACAAAATTTTATACATTAAATGAATTTAAAAATGTAATAAGATGACACTTACAGACCAGATTGTAAAAAACATTATCACTCGCGTGATAAAATCTCAAGACTATAGAATTGAAATAGTCAATCTTATTAACGCTGAATTTTTACAGTTTGCTGTGGATTTTTTCAAACAAATTGCTTATGCAAAGTTGGATTCAAAAGAGATAACGATAGATTGGTATCGTAATGCTTTTATGGATGAAAATTTGCCGTCAGACGACATTGCAATAAATGCCGGCTTGAACAAAAAGACAATCAGCAATATGTACGGAACGGCGACTAAAAACATTGTTATTGAAGCAGCTAACGAGCATTTTGAATCTCTGTATCAAAGTATTTTAGCTCTTGTTGAGTTGGAAAAAGAAATAGATTTGACTTTGACAATCAAGATGAAAGGTGTAAGCGTTGATTTGAATGTTAGTGAAAGTCTAATTGTAATCAATACTTTGGCTGTCAAACGCGCTGCCTTGCGTGGCGGTTTATGGAGTACAGCAGGCAAAAGTGTCGAAAAATATCTTATGCTCACACTTTGCAATCTGTATCAAGTGCCGGAACAAAATTACGATGCCTCACATTTTGTAAAAGACAGAGGCAAAAAAGTTGATAGAGAGATTGATTTCTACTTACTCAACAATGGTAACAAATATTTGTGTGAAGTAAAACTTATGGGTAAAGGCAATCCAGAAAGTGCGGATGCAATAATTGCTCGTGATAGCAATGTGTTTGTTGCAGATACGCTTTCACAGCAAAATAAGAATCAGTGTGACCAACTCGGAGTAAATTGGGTTGCGTTAAGAGATGAAAATGGATTTAGACGGTTTAGTTTGGCTCTCAAAAAGTTGGGTATTCCATTTGTGGAGTACAACGGTAATTTAGACCATGATTTACCGATAATTTTAAACAAATTGTTTTAGTGAAATGTTATGGAAAAGTATTCTGTAAAACTAAATATCTTCAGGTCGGCAAAATACACCCTACCCCGCCAACCCATCACGAATAATCCCCGCTTTTGAAACCCCGACCACCTCTGCCAACTGCTCCAACGAGGCTTCGCGGATTTTTTTCACACTCTTGAAATGCTTTAACAGTAGCGCAACCATTTCTTCACAAAAGCGAAGCATTAGGATTTTGTAACTTTCCTCTATAAATTTTAGAATTTTGAC